>PTLG01000015.1 GCA_002937995.1 Alphaproteobacteria bacterium MarineAlpha3_Bin7
AAAAAATAATCTATTGCTGGGATGCCGGTTGTATCGGGGTGCCCCCAAAATACTGCCTGAACAAAAGCTAACCGGGAAAAAGCTAGGAAATAAGTTCTGATATCCATACCAATATCACCATATATGAGCACATCTAATGACAATTCTGCTATATCTCGCTGTATATCAAAAAAGTTATCTGAAAAATAAATAACACTATCAGCCGACTGTTCTATCTTCTTAGCTATTTGGTCCTGTTGCCCTTTTTGGGTTATTATAAATATTTCAAAACTCTCCCGTGGTAAATTTAAAATTAGGCCAACCATGAGCTTCCCAACTGAATGATTCCTAAAATAGGTTGATATAAAACCAATTTTGATTTTACCTCCTGACCTTTTCTTAGTCCTGCAGTTGGGGGAAATCCATGAGAGTTTTGGACAAGACTTTATATGAAGTTTAGCAATCTTTGCCTGAAGTTTTGCATTATTCATATTTTGATAGGCCAGGTAGAAATTTGTTGTGGTGGTTTCCAGTGTGGGATCCTCAACCTGCAATGTTTGTTGTAAAAGTTGATCCACATCTCTTTCTAATTGTAATCTAGACTCTAAAATATGTTCCTGGTTGGAATATATGATAGGCAGTGTTAGCGCTGATTTAATCCTCAGCCCATCGCTGTTGGATAACTGCGTTGCCTTCTGGTAACTTGTTCTGGCATCAGCAGCTTTTCCAATTCGCCTATAGGTATTCCCAATGTTTATAAAATTTCTTGGACTCTTAGGTGAAATTTTTATTGACCTCTTGTAATGATTAATTGCCTCTTCATAATCACCAAGGTCAAAACTAAGGTTGCCAAGGTTAAGATGAGCATCCGTTCTAGAATCATCAATCTCTAACACCTTCTGATAGGTTTTGATCGCTTCATTCGTCAGATTTAGATCTTTGTAAACTTTGCCTAGATTATATAGTGCATCTGCATTTTGTGGATTAAGTTGTATGGATAATTGTAGCGAAAACTTGGCTGTTTCAAGCAGATTTAATTTATGTTCAACCACCCCCAAGTTGCAATGATAGTCTGAGTTTCTTGGATCCCCCCCGACGGCCATTGCTAATAACTCTAGTGCTTCTTCTAACTTGTTAATTTGAGCTAAATACGTACCAAGTATAAAGCACTCTTGGTGCCTCGAACCTTCAACTTCCTTAACAATTTTCTGAAGACGTAAAATCTCATCATCGTTGAGTTGCTTAAGGCAACTAAGCAGTGTTTCTTCAGAATTCAAATTAGACCTGAAAGAGGTGAAGAAGGGTCTGCATACAACTTTCGTTGCATTCTACCTGCTAGATACGCGTTTCTTCCCGCCTTTACTGCATACCGCATAGCTACAGCCATTTGCACCGGGTTTTTAGCCTCGGCTATAGCTGTGTTCATTAACACACCGTCACATCCTAGTTCCATCGCCTCTGAAGCATCTGAAGCCGTACCCACACCAGCATCAACTAAAACTGGGACTGATGATTGCTCCACTATTAACCTTATTCCCACCTTATTTTGAATACCAAGCCCAGAACCAATTGGCGCCCCCAAAGGCATAATTGCGTGGACACCAATGTCTTCGAGTCTTTTTGCCATAACTGGATCATCACTGCAGTACACCATTACCTTAAAACCTTCTTTTATAAGTATTTCTGCACCCGTTAGGGTTTCTAGCATATTAGGGTATAGTGTAGCGTGATCCCACAATACTTCTAATTTCACCAAATCCCACCCTCCGACTTCTCGAGCTAGGCGAAGTGTTCTAACCGCATCTTCAGCTGTAAAACAGCCAGCTGTATTAGGCAGATAGGTAAAACGACTTGGGTCTAGGTAATCCATTAGTACTGGCTCCCCAGGATTAGAAATATTAACTCTCCTAACTGCGACAGTTACTATGTCCGCACCCGAGGCTTCGGCGGCAGCTGCCGTCTCTTCAAAATCTCTATATTTTCCAGTTCCTATTAATAGACGAGAAGAAAAACTTCTTTCTGCAACGCGGAGCTCATCGCTCGAATCCACCATAATATTCATGCTATTCCTCACCACCCCCAATAAAATGTACTATTTCTAGCTTATCACCTTCCTCTATGATAGTCATAGCAAACTTAGACTTGGGAACAATTTCTAAATTTCTCTCTATCGCTAATTTATCAGCATTTAAATCCAATTTATCTATCAAATTGACTATATTACTCCCTGTTTCAAGAGTAAATTTTTCTCCATTTAGAGTTATTTCCATCTAAATAAATACCTATATTTGTACGTTAATCATATCGTAAATAAAAAATGCAATAATAAGAGGTAACAATTGAGAAGTAATATAACTAGTACCTAATGGTTGTCTAACAAAGATATTTGACTATGAAAAGGTGCATTAAATAGACAAACTGCTTTTGAAATTTAATAACCTAAATCGTGGAATTGGTTAAATGAAAAATGATATTTTAATTATTAATGGCCCTAATCTTAATATGCTTGGAACAAGGGAACCAGATGTTTATGGTTTGGAAACCTTAGAACAAATTGAAGCCAAATGTATATCCTGGGGAAAACAATATAGTCTTCATGTTAATTTTTCCCAAAGTAATGAAGAAGGTAAGATTGTTAATTTAATACAACAAGCCCCTGACGGTTATAGTGCTATAATTATAAATGCAGGAGCATATACTCACACCTCAATTGCTATTCATGATGCATTGAAGGGTTGCGACTTACCAATAATAGAAGTGCATCTCTCAAATATTTTTAAACGTGAGTCATTTAGACATAATTCATATATTTCTGGCACTGCCGAGGGATTAATATGCGGTTTTGGAAGCGAAAGCTATCACTTGGCTATAATTGCATCTGCTAACCTCCTAAAAAGCCAGAACTAACATTTTAGGCTTTTGTTACTTTTTAGAATCTGCATGACACAAAATTTATAACTAGCCATAATCCATGTATGGAAAACAAAAATAAGAAATTAAACACAGAACTTGTTCTTAATGCCTATAGAGCTGGTCTTTTCCCTATGGCTGAAAATAGCAATACCAGTGAGATATTCTGGGTTGATCCGGAAGTTAGAGGTATAATTCCACTAGATAAGTTCCATATTTCTAGATCCCTAAAAAAGTTACTAAGAAAAAAACCTTATAGCATTAAGTTTAATTATAATTTTGAGCAGGTAATACAAGCCTGCGCTGAACAGTCAGAGCGAAGAAATGAAACTTGGATAAATCAAACGATCATTGCTGCTTATTCTGAGCTCTTTAAACAAGAATGTGCCCATACAGTTGAATGCTGGGTAGATGGAACACTTGCTGGCGGTTTGTACGGATTAACAATAGGGGGCGCATTTTTTGGAGAAAGCATGTTTTCAAAAAGGCCAAATGCGAGCAAAATTGCATTGGTCTACCTGGTAGACAGGTTATTTGAGAGAGGCTTTGTTTTGTTGGATACTCAGTTTTTGACTCAACACCTAAAAAACTTTGGTGCAATCGAAGTAAAAAGAGAAAAATATATTAAACTTCTTAGTAGTGCAGTTTCACTAGATAGATCTTTTCATGGCCGAGAGACCTTTGATGAAGAATCTGAATTAAGCCGCATTTTACAATCTAACACCCAAACATCATAAACAGGGTGCTCCATTGCCGCTAAGGCAGGACTAGAGGCAAACATCCATCCCCTATATCGAGTTATTGCTGGTTGATCGGATTTAACTTCAGATATATCAAGAAAAACTGCACTTTCTGGAGTTTCCTCTGGTGGACGTTTATCACATTTTCGGGCAATTATTCTTAGGGAACCGAAATCTACATAAACCCCAATTGGCGCAGAAAATGTTGACACTTGGGCTGTGACCTTATCCAAGCCCTGAAGAACTGCTATGCCATAAGCGTCCGCGCGGGCCGAAGTGCAAAACGAGCATATAATAAATATAAAATAGCTTAAATTAATAAAAACGCGCAATTACCTTCTATCCATAGAAATATTAGTAAAATATATCAAACGAAATACTGAATCCGTAAAACCCGTATTTCTTTTAATCATTCGAACTATCTCAATCTGGTTTCCAAGCCTCGTAATCACCCGTGGCAGACCCTCGCCTGCCACCCTTGTAATCGTGTCCCTTTGGTCGATAGGCATCACCAGTACCGGTATAATTTACCTCATGAGGTTCCTGCCAAGAGTAAGAATTTGCCGCTATTTGGGTTAATGGCTCATCCACAGTGTAATGCAACCATGCATGCCATTCTGCTGGAACACTCGACGCATCATTTTTTCCATTATATATTACCCAGCGCCTTTCCCGTCCATTAAGCTTTCGCCCTTTGCCAGTGTAATATCGATTGCCAAATTCATCCACCCCTATCTTTTTCCCATTTAAAAACGTATAAATCCAATTTCTTATACTCATTTGTTTTACCCTTTATTGAAGGATGATATACCATACCTTGGGAGAGGTTAATAAAGTAATCTTATAATGTCTATTAATAACCCATATTGAATTAATGGCTCTAAATCGTAAAAATTATAAACCTTCGCAAAATCTGGACCTTATGCATTCGGTCCAAAACTTATTGTCGTTGTTAATAAATGAACCCAACAATCCGGAAATTCACCACAACCTATCTATATCCTTTAGAAAACTAGGTCTTTATAAAAAAGCTCTGACCCACTCCGAATTAGCGTATAATTTTTCTCCAGAAAGTCCAACTATCATATTTTCACACGGTATTTCTAATGAGCTGGTTGGCAATATACCAAACGCTATAAAAAATTATAAGGAAGCTATCTCATTAAGGCCAAATTATCCGAAAGCTCTTAATAACCTTGGCAGATTACTTGACGAACAAAACCTACCATTAGAGGCAAAGAGCATCCTAGAAAGAGCCCTAATTCTAGACAATGATAATAACGATATAAGGGTAAATCTAGCAAACAACTGCATAGCATTAGGGGCCCCGGCTAACGCAGAAAAATTGATAAATAATATTAAAACTCCAGAAGCTTTGAACGCTATGGGTATATGTAAATATATCCAAAGAAATTTTGAAGATGCTGAATATTATTTCTCAGAAACAGTAAAATGTTCTCCTCATTTTGCCGGTGCGCATGAGAATTTAGCCTTAACGTTGCTACATTTGAAAAAATTTAATCGAGGTTGGAAAGAATATTTGTGGAGAGATAGAAATAATGCAGAGAAGGTAAAAAAAAGAAATCTCAAAACACCTGTGTGGGACGGTAAGAATATAAAAAATAAAATATTGCTAATATATTCGGAGCAAGGATATGGAGACACAATTCAATTTATTAGATTTATAAAAAGTATAGAAAGATTAGATGTTAGTCTGATTTTTGCGTGTACGAAGGACTTACATAAATTGATTAAAAATGTATTTGATGGCAATTTAAAGTTAGTCGGTTTTGACGATATACCCTGCCACGATTTTCACCTTTCTTTATTAAATTTACCAATGGTTCTAGATCGTTTAGATACTTACTCATCAAATCAGGTCCCCTATTTTTTGTTAAAGCAAAAAGAAAAAATTAAAAAATTATCTGCCGACAAAAAGAAAATTGGAATTTGCTGGAAAGGACGGCCGAAACATCAGCTAGATCCATACAGAAACAGGAGTTGCTCACTTACCCATATGGAAATTATCCTAGATATGGCAGAGCATACAATATGTACCTTACAGAAGGATATCACCGAAGAAGAAAAAAAATTACTTAGCAAAAAAAAGATCAAATTTCCCAAAATTAATAATTTTACTGAAACAGTAAAAATTCTTTACCAATTAGATGCTGTGCTAACAGTGGATACCGCAGTTGCTCATTTAGCTGGCGCAATGGGAAAACCAGTTTTCTTGATTTTGTGCTTTGCTTCTGACTGGAGATGGGAAAGCGGTGATGGTTATAGTAAATGGTATCCTAAAACATTTATGATTCGACAAAAAGTTCCTGGTGACTGGAAAACTTGTATCCTACAAGCTCAAAAGGCACTAAAAATCTTTTTGGAACAACAAGACTAGAAAATTAACAATAATCCAACGACTAGTTCCCAGATACTATCTTGCCCCAACTTTAAAAATGGTTCAATTACATAGAGTTTTCTTCATTTTTTGATTTAGACAATGCAGGTGGTATATCAAAAATATGTTACCCAAAGTAATGAGAAAAAATTATTTTGAGCTGAGTTCAGGAACCAAACTAAAAAATTTTTGACTCTTTAATTTAACTGGGCTACGCATATGATGTGTCTATTGTTTATTTAACTACTAGATGCTGTTAATTCTACAACGGATTGACTTTAATTCTGGGGGGCGACATAGGGCACAATATATAGTATGGTATTAAGGAATAACTAACTCCGATGAAAATAGATCGATTTTTTACAACAACGGAATCAGGGCCGTATCCCAACATCGCTTTTGGAACAGCATCAAGTGAAATTAAAAACCCAGATGGGTCAGTTGTTTTCCACCAAAAGGATTTTGAAGTTCCCTTAGATTGGTCGCAAGTTGCGTCAGATATCTTAGCACAAAAATATTTTAGAAAAGCTGGTGTAGCCAGAAGCCTAAAGAAGGTACCCGAAGCCGATGTCCCAGAATGGTTATGGAGATCAGAACCTGACGGAGATCAATTGTCTGAGTTAAATAATACAGAACAATTTGGTGGAGAAACCTCAGCAAAGCAAGTCTTTAATAGGATATCTGGTTGCTGGACTTACTGGGGCTGGAAAGGCGGTTATTTTGATACTGAACAAGACGCAAAGGCATACTTTGAAGAAATACAATTCATGCTATGTCGTCAAATGGCAGCTCCAAATTCTCCGCAATGGTTTAATACTGGGTTATATTGGGCCTATGGCATAAATGGCCCTGCGCAGGGTCACTTTTATGTAGATTACAAATCTGGCGAACTCACTCAATCCCTATCCGCCTATGAACACCCCCAACCGCATGCATGCTTTATACAGGGTGTTTCAGACGATTTGGTTAACCAGGGTGGTATTATGGAACTCTGGCAAAGAGAGGCCAGATTGTTCAAATACGGTTCGGGAACTGGGACTAATTTTTCTGCTATAAGAGGTATTGATGAACCTCTGTCAGGCGGTGGGAAATCCTCTGGTGTCATGAGTTTTCTCAAAATAGGAGACCGGGCAGCTGGTGCGATCAAGTCTGGAGGGACAACTAGAAGAGCTGCAAAAATGGTAGTCCTTGATGCTGATCATCCAGATATAGAAGAGTTTATAAACTGGAAAACTGAAGAGGAAAATAAAGTAGCAGCCTTAGTTGCTGGATCGAGGCTTGCCGAGATGCATTTGTCACAAATAATTGAAACATGTTGTACTGATGACTCTAAAGATCGATTTGATCCAACTAGAAATACTAAACTTAAATTAGCGATTATTAACGCTCGAAAATCAATGATCCCAGAAAATTCGATCAGGCGGTGTATTGAATACGCTAAACAAGGCTACACAGGTCTAAAATTCTCAACATATAACACCGATTGGGACTCTGAGGCATATTTAACAGTCTCAGGACAAAATTCCAACAATACTGTAAGGGTAACGGATAAGTTCTTACAGGCAGTGGCCGATAATGAAGACTGGGAACTAATCAATCGAACAGACGGGAGTACAGCTAAGACTATTAAAGCGTCTCATTTATGGGATCAAATTGGAGAAGCTGCTTGGGCTTGTGCAGACCCTGGTTTGCAATTCGATACTACAATTAACGATTGGCATACATGCCCCAATTCTGGCCGTATAAATGCTTCAAACCCTTGTTCTGAATATATGTTTTTGGATAATACAGCATGTAACCTAGCATCAATAAACTTAATAAAATTTCTTAATGATGATGGAAATTTTAATATTGATGCCTTCAATTACACAGTTCGGCTTTGGACAATAGGTTTAGAAATCTCAGTAATGATGGCACAGTTCCCCTCCCAAGATATAGCTGAATTATCTTATAGATACAGGACCTTAGGTCTTGGCTATGCAAATATTGGAGGTCTACTCATGGCCATGGGAATCCCTTATGACTCAAATAAGGGCAGAACTATGTGTGCAGCGATAACATCTTTAATGACAGGTAGTTCTTATAAGACCTCGGCGGAGTTAGCTGAGCTTCTAGGCTCTTTTCCAGGTTACTCTGAAAACTTGGAGCCAATGTTGAGGGTAATTAGGAATCATCGCCATGCTGCGTTTGGAAATGTAGAGGGCTATGAAAAAATTTCTATCGACCCCGTACCTTTAGTAAACCATGATTCTGGATTTTGCGATGAGATTATAGAAGCAGCAAGAAATGCTTGGGATGATGCTTTAATGTTAGGTAAAATAAGTGGGTATCGAAATGCCCAGACCACCGTAATAGCGCCAACAGGAACCATTGGTCTTATTATGGATTGTGACACTACAGGCATTGAGCCAGATTTTGCATTAGTAAAATTTAAAAAGTTAGCTGGGGGCGGTTATTTTAAAATTATCAACCAGACAGTACCAACTGGTCTAGAGAAAATTGGGTATAAGAAGGACGAAATAACTTCAATTGTAAGCTATGCAGTGGGTCATGGTACTTTGGATGGGGCACCACATATCAATCATACCAGTCTAGAAAAAATAGGGTTTAACAAAGAAAAAATAGATCTAATAGAAGAAACAATCGCTGATGCTTTTGATATTCGGTTTGTCTTCAATAAATGGACGCTAGGTAATGAATTTTGCACCAATACATTGGGTTTTACTGAATCACAATTAGATGATGCTAATTTTAGTATGTTAAATGAATTAGGCTTTACAGAAGAACAAATTGATATTGCCAACACCTATGTCTGTGGATCGATGACTCTGGAGGGGGCACCCCATCTTCGCGAAGAAGACCTGGCAATTTTTGACTGCGCAAATCCCTGCGGGCAAAATGGAAAAAGATTTTTATCGGTTAATAGCCACATTTATATGCTGGCAGCTGCCCAACCATTTATTTCGGGCTCTATTTCTAAGACTATAAATATGCCAAACACCGCATCCATTGATGAATGCAAAGAGGCATATTTTCTGTCATGGCAATTGGCATTAAAAGCTAACGCGCTTTACAGAGATGGCTCTAAATTATCCCAACCTCTAAATTCCCAAATACTCAGCGAGACTGACGACGAAGATTATCTTGAACCGAGCCCAGGCTACCCCGAACCCTCCTCTGTAAAAGCCAAAATTGTTGCCGAACGAGTAATAGAAAGAATAATAGCAGACCGATCTCGACTTCCGGATAGGCGAAAGGGATACACACAAAAAGCGTCAGTTGGAGGTCATAAGGTCTATTTGCGGACAGGTGAGTATGAGGACGGTAGAGTTGGGGAAATTTTTATTGATATGCATAAGGAAGGGGCAGCATTTAGGTCGCTTATGAATAATTTCGCTATAGCTATATCAATAGCATTGCAGTATGGGGTGCCACTAGAAGAATTTGTTGAGGCATTTACCTTCACAAGATTTGAACCTTCGGGAGTTGTGGAAGGGAATGACTCAATAAAGATGTCAACTTCAATATTAGATTATATTTTTAGAGAGTTAGCCGTATCCTATCTGGGCCGAAATGATTTAGCGCATGTTAACACGGATGACTTGGAACCCTCGACAGTAGGAAGAGGTTCAGCGGAAGATGATTTAGTAGCAAAAGCATCCCAGGTAGCAATGGATGTAGTTGAGAGATATGCAAGCCAAGGATATATGCGGAGCAACTTTCTTGTAGTTAACGGGGGCCGTGATCAGTTTGAATCGAGTGGATCTCTAGAAACTTCACCTGATCCCTCTGAGCAGCAATACGTTCCAGATTTTGATTTCAAAGACAATGAAAAACCGCTAGCTGAAAGTAGAGAGCCTCTTGAGTCAGTGTCGTCCAAGCTAGATGAAATAAGAGAAGCAAAGTTGAAAGGATATGAAGGTGATGCGTGTACCGAGTGTGGAAATTTTACCTTGGTTAGAAATGGCACATGCATGCGCTGTTTAACCTGCGGAGCAACAAGCGGTTGCTCCTAATGAATTATCAGTTCCTCCCTGGTGAACTAGGGGTGTGCATGGAATGGCCAGCCAGCCAGCATTAAACCAGCACACCCCATTTTTTTAACTATAAATTGCAAAGTCTAATTTTTTATATAAGTTTTGGCTGCAGTATTTTAAGTTCTCCCAAAATTCTTAATTTATAGAGGAGTAGTATTTTGCCAAAAAAAATTTCTAGGCGGCTAATTGAAAATAACATTAAATTGCCAGAGGTAAGTGCTCCCGCTGGTAGCTACCTACCTTATACTCAAGGTGATAGTCTTATATTTATTTCAGGGCAAATTGCTTTTTGGAATGGTGAGTTGCTTCATAAAGGTAAGTTGGGTAGAGACTTAACTGTCGACGAAGGACAAGATTCATCTCGTTACTGCGGTCTAAATCTGCTCGCCCACCTTCAAAACGCCTGTAATGGTAACCTAGATAATGTGGAAAAGGTGATAAAATTAAATGGATTTGTAAACTGCACAGACGATTTCACAGATCAACCCAAAGTTATAGATGGAGTTTCTCAGCTAATGATTGAGGTTTTTGGTGATAAGGGCAAACATGCTAGAGCTGCTGTGGGCTGTGCATCTCTGCCTCTAGGGGCTTCCGTTGAAGTGGAAGGTGTATTTCAAATAGGTGTAAAATAGTATATACAGCTTCTATTTAGACTAATATAAACCTTGTTTAACTAATTAGCTATATGTCCGAAAACAAACAAGATATCCACGCTCAAGTTATAGACTCTATTATGGATATTGAGGCCAAGGAATGGGATGAGTGTGCGGGATACTCTAACCCTTTTATCAGTCACGCCTTCCTAAGCTCACTTGAACAAAGTGGTTCGGTTTCTACTGAGACGGGTTGGCTACCGCAACACGTAGTAATAAGAGACAAAAATGGCAACACATGCGCATGTTGCCCTCTGTACCTAAAAAATCATTCCTACGGAGAATATATTTTTGATTGGGGTTGGGCAGATGCTTATGAGAGGGCAGGTGGTAAATATTACCCCAAATTGCAATCTGCGGTTCCTTTTACACCCGTAACTGGCCGTCGCCTATTGGTCAAAAATAGCGCTCCTGAAGAATATTACAAGTTCCTCGTATCCACGATAATCCAGGTTGCAAGAAAACATAATGTATCGTCATTGCATGTAACCTTTCCGCTAGAACGGGAGTGGGAACTTCTAGGGAAAGCAGGTTTCTTGATGCGAACAAGCAAACAGTTCCACTGGGAAAATCACTCCTACTCGACTTTTGATGATTTCCTATCACAGCTAACATCGAGGAAAAGGAAAGCTATTAAAAAGGAACGTGAGTCCCTATTTCAAAACCAAATAGTCTATAAACTTCTGACAGGCGCAGAATTAACTGAAAGTTATTGGGATATTTTTTATCAATATTATCTAAACACAATTGACCGAAAATGGGGACAGGCCTATTTGGCCCGTGATTTCTTTTCTATGCTAGGTGAAAGGCTTCCCAATGCTGCACTTCTTATAGTAGCCGAACGGAATGGCGAGCCAATCGCGGGGGCCCTTAATCTTATTGGCAATGATACAATATTCGGGAGAAACTGGGGTTGTAGAGAAAACTTAAAATTTCTTCATTTTGAGACTTGTTATTATCAAGCTATTGAGTATGCAATTGCCAATAAATTAAGGTGGGTTGAAGCTGGCGCTCAAGGACCTCACAAAATACAAAGAGGCTATCTACCAAAAGAAGTTTATAGCGCTCATTGGATCGAAAATGTTAATTTTAGAAATGCAGTTGATAACTTTGTTATTCGCGAGCGGAAAGAAGTAGATTATGAGATTGATGAGCTAATGAAATATTCTCCATATCGAAGTGATGAAAGCGTCTGAACTTGTCAACAATTAGTAAATCAGGTTTGATAAAATAGTGTAATCTATTATAGAATGATAAAAACTCGGAGTATAAAAATGAGTCTTGAATTCTTTCTGATGTCTGTTTTCGCAGGTATCATGGGTAGTTATGGTTTGGTGGCAATGTCACTTTGGGCAGATAGTCTGGGATTACCTCGCCTCGATTTTTCAAGAGCGATGGCAAATATTACCTACAGCCGAACATTTGAAGGCAAGGACTTCGAACCTGGCGCTGGTGGAGGCCAAAACCTTCCAAATACTAGCTACTGGCCAGGAATGATTGTGCTTTTCATGAATGGAATATTTTTTTCTTTACTCTTTTCAAGTGTAGTTCATGAGTATATCTGGTTTGTGGAATATAATACCCTAAAGGGAGCCGTTTGGGGCATTGTTTTATGGGCAGTTTCAGGAATATTTTATGTACCGTTTTATCTAAAGGAAGGTTTCTTCCTTAGCAAAATACACCCCTTGGCCTGGTTAACTAGCTTAAAAGTACATATTATATATGGCCTTTTTGTTGGATGGATCGCACCATTAAGCTAGAGGCCTAGGTAGATATAGACCATCGCAATTTTTAAAACCTTAATAAGTATAATAATTGTAGCTAGTTACCTTTAACCCTTTGCTTTTTAGCTTTACGGGGTGACTTTTTAACAGTTTTGCGTTTACCTTTTGCTTTTGGGGGGTTGCCATTAGCTTCGGGTACGTCTTCATACAACTCTAGGTTTGCACTACTTTTGTGGGAGTTTTTCTTGTATCGAAAAGAAAGTTGGTTATTTTTTTCCGATACTTTTACCCATCCCCCCTTACTCAGCCTGCCAAAAAGCAATTCTTCCGAAAGCGGCCTCTTAATAAATTCTTGTATTACTCTAGCTAAAGGCCTAGCGCCGAACTTTGGATTGTACCCCTTCTTAGCCAACCAACTCCTAGAGCCATCCGTAAGCTCAATAGTAACATCTCTATCACTTAATTGTGCCTCTAACTCCATTATAAACTTATCAACGACTTTCCCCATGACCGCCCGAGACAATGGAGAAAATGGTATGACTGCATCTAACCTATTTCTAAATTCCGGCGAGAATAATTTCTCAATAGCTTCTTCGTCATCGCCTGTTCTCTCTGATCTTCCGAATCCTATTGGAGATTTAGCTAATTCAGTTGCACCCGCATTAGTAGTCATAATCAAAACAACATTCCTAAAATCAACACTTTTTCCATTATTATCCGTTAATTTTCCATGATCCATTATCTGAAGTAAAATATTGAATAGATCTGGATGAGCTTTCTCTATTTCGTCAAGAAGTAACACTGCGTGTGGCTGTTTATCGATGGAGTCCGTCAAAAGACCACCCTGATCAAACCCTACATAACCTGGCGGTGCTCCTATCAACCGCGAAACTGTATGTCTTTCCATATATTCTGACATATCGAATCTCACTAAATCTATACTCAGGGTTAGGGATAGCTGCCTCGCCACTTCAGTTTTACCTACACCAGTAGGACCAGAAAACAAGTAGCACCCAATAGGTTTCTCTGGGTCTCTTAGGCCAGCCCTAGACAGTTTTATAGCACTAGTTAAAGCCTCAATTGCGGGACCCTGACCATAAACCATCCTGGTTAAATTACCGCTCAAATTTGCTAAAGTAAGACTATCAGTTCGCGAAACAGTTTTTGGCGGAATTCTTGCCATCTTTGCTATCACTGTTTCTACATCTTTTACTGATACTGTCTTTCTTCTCTTTGATTCTGGTAAAAGCATCCTCGAGGCCCCAACTTCATCGAGAACATCAATTGCCTTGTCTGGCAACTTCCTATCATTAATATACCTAGCAGACAATTCTACGGATTGTCTAATAGCACCTGCAGTATATTTTACATTGTGGTGATCCTCATAATAAGGCTTCAGCCCTCTCAGAATCTTCACAGCATCCTCAATAGAGGGCTCGTTGACGTCAATCTTTTGAAAACGCCGAACAAGAGCCCTATCTTTTTCAAAATAACTGCGGTATTCCTTATATGTAGTTGAACCCATACACCGCAGTGATCCGTTTTGTAAAGATGGTTTCAGTAAGTTCGAAGCATCCATCGAACCCCCGCTTGTGGCTCCAGCACCTATTACTGTATGAATTTCATCAATGAACAAAATACCATTATCTAATTTTTCTAATTCACCAAGTACCGCCTTTAATCTCTCCTCGAAGTCACCCCTATATCTCGTACCAGCAAGGAGAGCACCCATATCAAGCGCATAAATAGTATTATTAAATAATACGTCTGGCACTTCATGATTAATGATTCTTCTTGCTAACCCTTCCGCGATTGCTGTCTTCCCAACCCCTGGATCCCCCACATATAATGGATTGTTTTTTGTTCGTCTGCACAAAACTTGAATAGTTCTCTCAACCTCCTCATTTCGACCAATTAAAGGATCAATTTTTCCACTGGCCGCCTTTTTATTTAAATTAACGCAATAAGCCTCAAGAGCCCCCGCATCGGCTCCCGACTCACCATAATTTTGATCCTCTTCCTCATTACCAATAGGATCAGCTTCTTGGGAAGCCTTAGCGATACCGTGACTAATATAGTTAACTGCATCTAAACGAGTCATGTCATGAAGCGACAAAAAATAAACAGCGTGGGACTCTCTCTCTGAAAATATCGCAACTATGACGTTAGCCCCTGTGACCTCTTCCCTCCCAGATGACTGCACGTGAATGGCCGCCCTCTGAACTACTCTTTGAAATGCGGCCGTTGGTTTGGGCTCAAGAAGTTTGGCACTAACATCAAATTCCTTTTCTAAAAATTCAGACAAGTCTATACGCAATTTTTCAACGTTCACACCGCAAGCTCTCAATACAGAAAGCCCGTCTTGATCTTCACTAAGTGCTAACAATAGGTGCTCTAAAGTAGCAAACTCATGCCTACGCTCAGCAGCAAAGCCTAAAGCCTTATGAAGGCATTGTTCTAAATTTCTAGATAACATAATTTTGTCCTAAAATTGTAAAATTAATCCTTCTCAATAGTACATTGCAATGGATGTTCATTTTTTTGAGCCAGATCCATAGTCTGATTTACCTTGGTCTCAGCTATTTCATAAGTAAACACTCCACAAACTCCCACACCTTTCTGATGCACATGTAACATCACCTGAGTAGCTTCATCATGAGACATACTAAAGAAGCTCTCTAAAACGTATATAACAAACTCCATAGGCGTGTAATCATCGTTCAACATCAATACTTTATACATTGAAGGTTTCTTTGTTTTTGGCCGAGATTTAACCGCAACCCCGCGCTCTAAATCATTCCCATTATCTGACTCATTTTTTTGCCCTACACCAATCATCACGAACGATTCCTATTGTCCTCTTATTTTAAAACCACAACTCTAATATATGCTTCTTCCAAACAAATTTCAAAGAGAACCAACAACTAATTACAGTAATATAATCTAATTAGCTAAGGTAATTATGATTTTTATAAAATTTAAGGATTTGTTCACCGTCTTACTATAATTAACAACTATTTACAGCTCTATTTGATATAGTATTATTAATTATCAATAATTTACATTCCTATTATTATTCTAGGATTTGAAATTTGTTAATCCGTAATTTTCTATCAGTAATATTTGTGGCATAGTAAACAATGTTTCTTTCTCCTATCTGTCTCAATTATAAAAATTTATTATGCCTCTCGTTTTTCTTAGTGCTATGTCTGACACCCCATCCTTCCTTCGGGAAGTATGCGTCTATCGTAATAGACTCTCAGAGTGGGAAAATTCATCATTCAGTAAATGCTGATACCAGAAACTATCCAGCTTCTCTAACCAAACTTATGACTTTGTATCTTCTATTCGATGCCATGGATAGAAAAAAAATAAACATGAGCACCAAATTCAAAGTTTCTAGGAAAGCTGCCATACAACCAGCCTCAAAAATTGGTTTGCCTATTGGAAGCCGTATTACTGTTAAAAATGCAATTAATGCATTAATAATTAAATCTGCTAATGATGTAGCGACTGTAGTAGCTGAAAACCTTGGGGGAAGTGAAAGACGATTTGCATTAATAATGACCCACAAGGCACGAAAAATAGGGATGAAAAAAACTATTTTTCGAAATGCCTCAGGATTATCTCACCGCGCGCAGATGTCTACAGCAAGGGATATGGCAACTCTAGCTAACCGAATAATAAAAGACTTTCCACAATACTATCATTTTTTTTCTAGAACTCAGTTTTCTTATAATGGAAGAGTTTATCGAACGCATAATAAAGTATTGAAAACCTACAAGGGAGCAGAGGGAATGAAAACTGGCTACATCCGTGCCTCTGGCTATAACCTGATAACTACTGCTAGAAAAGATGGCACCCGTCTGATAGGAGTTATTTTTGGAGGCGATAGCGCTCGTTCAAGAGATCGCCATATGCGTACATTGCTTAATCGAGCTTACACTAAAATTACCAATTCCAGAGAAAGACCGGCATCTCGGCTCGCCTCTCTCAACTGGAAAAAGGTTGCAAATATACAGACAAAACCGAAGACTGGCGCAAATCAATCATTATTTTGGGGAATTCAAGTTGGCGCATTTTATTCTGTCAAACCAGCAAAAAAATTAATTGTTAAAATATTGACTAAATATAAAACGTTGCTATCAGCAGCTGATATAAGGATAATGCCCATCAGAAAACCTGGCTACCAAATATTATATCGAGCGAGAATTGAAAATATAAATATGGGATCAGCTTATTCTGTATGTCGATTGCTAAAAAAGAATTCTCAACCCTGTATACCATTCCGAATGAAAATTATTTCTAGGGTTGCCCAAGGTTAATTAATATCAGGAACTATTAAAACTATTGCTGACATCAATACCTTGCTCGTCTAAATCCTTAATTAATTGATTTACTATAGACTCTAGGCCTTTTAAACTCTTTGCCTCACATCTTGCCACAATAGCAGGCTGAGTATTTGAAGCACGCAAAACCCACCAGCCTTTATCCGTCTCAAGCCTAATCCCATCAATATCAATAAGGGTTCCTTTCAAATTCTTCATGTATTTATTCTTAATCTTTTCAACTATTGAGTGTTTTTCTCTATCGTCACATTCAAACCTTACCTCAGGTGTGTTAAAGGTTTCCGGAAGGCTATCCAAGAAATCAGCCAAAGGTATTCCACTGTCCCCTAATACACCGAGTAGCCTTATCGAAGCATAAAGCGCATCATCAAAGCCATAATACTGGTCGGCAAAGAAAATGTGTCCACTCATCTCGCCTCCAAGAGGTGAACATATCTCTGCCATCTTCTTTTTAATAAAAGAGTGTCCAGTTTTCCATATTAAAAGCTCTCCACCCGCCGTTTTGACCTCATCGACTAAAACTTGACTAATTTTAACGTCAGCTATTATGGTGCTACCTGGTTTGTTTTTTAATATTTCACGAGCCCAAAGTATCATTAATTGATCACCCCAAAGAGCCCTCCCTAATGAGTCAACCACACCGATTCTATCACCATCTCCGTCAAAGGCTATCCCAAGATCGAAGTTGCCTTCAACCACTTCCCTAGCAAGCTGTTCCAAATTTTCTCTCACCGTTGGATCTGGATGATGATTTGGAAAACTGCCATCAATCTCGCTGTTTATAACCTTATGATTTCCATTCATTCGAGAGACCATTTTAGAAACAATCTGACCAGAGGAGCCATTACCTGGATCCCAAACAACTTTAATGTCGGATGGGATTTTATTTCTATACAAAAGACGGTCGATGTACCAATCTGATATATCCTTCTCAGAAACCGTACCGGGGGTCTCCACAACAGAATTTTCGGCGAGGTTCAACCCAAGATTTTGAATATCTTTGCCAAAAAACGGCTTATTATCCAAAACTAACTTCATTCCATTATAATTTTCTGGATTATGTGATCCTGTAACAACGATACCCGCATTTGCAGATAATTCATAACAACCAAAGTAAATTAAGGGTGTAGGTCCAAGCCCCACATCGATCACATTTACTCCAGTGCTAACTAGTCCATCTATTACGCTCTTTGATATTTCTGTAGAACTTAAACGACCATCCCGTCCTACTACAACTGTGCAGTTATCTCCAAACGCCCTAACAACTTCCATACCAAAAGCTCTAGCTAAGGACATTGCGACGTTAGGTGTGAAATTATGACCAACTATACCACGAATATCATATTCTCTTAGTATAGTTGGGTCCAACTCTACTGTATCCACTATATTAACCAATATACTACAATGACTTTATACCTAAACAATGATACTCAAACCCAGCAGTACTCATTTCATCCATTTCATAGATATTTCTTAAGTCTAATATTAAAGGATTCCTCATCTCGCCTTTTATCCTATTTAGATCAAGGGCTCTAAACTCATTCCACTCAGTTAAAATGATGCCAACGTCGCTCCCAGTCAGTGCATCATATGCATTATCACACCATTGTACATCATTTATAATCTTCTTAGCATTTTCCATACCCTCCGGATCATAAACATTTACCATGGCACCTCCTTTGATTAGAGCTGGGATTAGCTCCAGACTCGGCGAATCTCGCATATCATCTGTATTTGGCTTAAAAGTAATGCCCAGTACAGCAACTTGCTTACCTTCGACGCCATCTATTATTGCTCTAACACGTTCAATGAGCCCCTTCTTTCTCTTGTCATTAATATCTACAACGGTTTCTACAATTCGAATAGGAGAACCCGCAGCCTGGGCAGTACTAACAAGTGCCAGAGTATCTTTTGGAAAACACGATCCTCCATATCCAGGACCTGGATGCAAAAATTTTGGACCAATCCTTCCATCTAACCCAATACCCTTAGCGACATCCTGAATATTTGCTCCAACTTTTTCACACAGATCTGAGATTTCATTAATAAATGTAATTTTAGTAGCTAAAAAGGTATTGCCAGCATACTTAATCAATTCTGCCGTATTTCTATCTGTAAATAGAATTGGTGTCTCGCGTAGGAATAATGGCCTATATATTTGTCGCAGTATTTCTCTTGCTTTTTCGCTACTAGTGCCGATAACGACACGGTCAGGCCTCATAAAATCATCTATAGCTGAGCCTTCCCGAAGGAATTCTGGATTAGAAACAACATCGCACTTTATAGAAGGGTTTGTTTCTTCAATTATTCTCTCTATTTCATCGCCAGTGCCTACTGGCACCGTGGATTTAGTAACAATAACTGTATAATCTGTAATTTTACTAGATATTTCTCTTGCGACATCATAGACAAAAGTAAGATCGGCATGCCCATCACCTCTTCGACTTGGCGTGCCTACTGCTATAAAAATAGCATCTGTATCAACCAATGCCTCGGACAAACTTGTTGTAAATGATAACCGTCCAGACCTCGTATTTTTTAAGATAAGACTTTCTAACCCAGGCTCAAATATTGGTATATCACCTTCAGTTAAACGTTCAATCCTTTCTTTGTCTCTATCTACGCAGGCCACATTGAAACCAAACTCAGAAAAACATGCACCGGATACCAAACCTACATAACCCGCACCTATCATTGCTATCCGCATAGAGTTATTCCCTTATAATCCGATCATCAACTATATTTATTTATGATAGTAAGTATATCATCTTTCATACTTGGACGCTCTAGCGCATATGCTAAATTTGCCTCTAAATATCCAAGTCGACTGCCACAGTCAAAACGCTTACCTGCAAATTTAAAACCATGAAACGGAATATCATTTAGGGTCTCGGCAATAGCGTCGGTTAGCTGAACCTCATTTCCAGCTCCTTTTTCCTGGTTATCTAGCTTTCTAAACACATCGGGTTGCAATATGTACCGGCCTATAATGGATAAATTAGACGGTGCCACCTCTGGATTTGGCTTTTCTACTAACCCCTTCGCTTTAACTACAACTCCGTCTTCCGACTCTATATCCAGCACTCCATACCTATTTACCTTTTCCATTAGAACTTCTTCGATAGCAACTACATTCCCTTTAACTTCGGCATATACTTCCATCATCTGTGCCAAACAGCCTGGATTTGATAAAACAAGATCATCAGCTAGAAGAACAGCAAATGGTTCATCTCCTATATTATTTCGAGCACACCAAACGGCATGACCAAGTCCCAAAGCTTTTTGCTGGCGTACGTATGATATTTGACTAGGATCCGGCACCCAACTTTTAATTTCTTCAACGAGTTCACTTTTGTTATTATCTATCAAAATTTTCTCAAGCTCATAACTTCGTCCAAAATGGTCCTGGAGCGTACTCTTCGATCGACCAGTAACAAAAATATATTCTTCAATTCCTGCTTCTTTTGCTTCTTCTAGAGCGTATTGTATTAATGGCTTATCAACTACTGGAAACATTTCCTTAGAGAGAGCTTTTGTTGCAGGTAAAAACCGTGTACCTAAGCCGGCCACAGGAAAAATTGCTTTTTTTACTCGTTTGCCCATATCTGGATTACCATTACTAAAAGTAATGTTCTTTGTGCCATAGTGTTTCAACAAAATCAAATAAGAGTGTAATAGCTATCAACCCTCTAAGAGATAATCCTTAGCTTCATTTATTTTTGTGGCTAGGTAAGTAGACCCACCTTTATCAGGATGCATTTTAGCCATCAACCTTCGATGGGCATCTTTAATTTCATCAGAAGTAGCCTCTTGAGTAAGACCTAAAATTTTAAGAGCTTCCTCTCTAGTCATTAATTGGTTCGCAGTGTTGCCTGGATCTACTTCGTGAGAATACTCCTTCCAAGATTCTCCATGATATCTCTCTAAATATGCGTTTAATACCAGCACAGACTCGTTATCATCGTTGATTTCTTCCATTAACTCCACTAAATCGCTAAACTCTAAATTCATAAGTGTTTGTCCAGAAAATTTACCTAGTTTCACATCTCCGTTCATCTCGGTTGTATCATGCATTAAATACATTTTTAGATACTTAGTGTCTATTTCAGAAATTTGCCCTGAGCCAGTTGGTTGACTGCTACCCTGACTCATTCGCCCCCAGTTCTTCGCCATGGTAGATGCTCGTTTGATACGGTAATACCAGGGTATCAAAGCTGGCAACGCTAACACTAACCAACCCAAATGCCGCGTTAAAATAATCCCAACCAACATTATAAAAATGATAATAATGGCTGCCCACTTGAGAAACTTCAATATGGATGAAGGATTAGCGCTTGAAAGCCACTTAGAAGTCAATATCAAGCCTAATAAAATAGCAACTCCTAGAATAAGATAACCGACCATCGGATTAATCCT
This sequence comes from Alphaproteobacteria bacterium MarineAlpha3_Bin7, assembly GCA_002937995.1. Classification (GTDB taxonomy): domain Bacteria; phylum Pseudomonadota; class Alphaproteobacteria; order Rhodospirillales; family UBA2165. The sequence continues at coordinate 21,207 of PTLG01000015.1, forward strand.
TTTGTATCTGGTGTGCAATCCTCAGGGTGCTTCCACCTTTTTCTTTAGCTAATAAATCCAACGCTTTTTTTCCACCCGCAGCAAAAACAGCAACTGCTCGGAGTAGTTCCGCCAAATTCTTAGAACTAAACTGGTCTAAGCGACAAAATGCTCCTCCGGTTAATTTTGTTATCTGTTTAAAAGCGAATTCAGCTACCTCATCAAACCCTTCTTGAAAGATAAATACTGGTACGCCTAACAAGCCTAATTGACCAGCATAACTACCTAATCTATCAATGTCTTCCTCAACTGAGTCCCCGACATAAACTAACGCATCCACGGGAATATTTTGAGTTTGATTTATTGTATGTCTAAGAAGCTTCTCTATTTGTGTTTCTCCAGCTAAACAAGTTACCTCTGTCATTTGTTTTAACAACAACTTAGAATTAGCTGTCCAATCAGTTGCCTTAAATTCTCCAAAACCCCTAAAATATGCCAACTGTATATGAATGCCACCTAAGGCGGCTGTCTCTTGGAACATCGTGCCCTGCAACTGACAGGCTGTGTCCCAGGTGGGTCCTCGGCTGGCGGTAGCATCAAGGGCAAAAATAAGTCTACCAGGACTACTATTATCAGAAACTACGGGCGTAGACGCAACTTTCTTCAAAAAAGCCTTAACATTATCACTAGCTGAAATCTTAGCTGGTTTCTTGTCTGTCATTTGATACACCAAATTTTTTAACTGATACTATCATTAATTAATGCGAACTAATGCTATTTCAAGTATAAAGCCCTATGTTTAATCATGCCAGAAAGGTTTAATGGGTCCTAAATATACATGCGAATGCGTTGTAGTTGGAGCAGGAGTCATCGGGCTTGCAATAGCTAGGGCATTAGCACTTATGGGCAAAGAAGTTATAGTCTTAGAAGCTGAAAACAATATTGGCATGCATACCAGCTCTCGCAATAGTGAGGTTATTCATGCTGGTATTTATTACCCAGAGAATAGCTTAAAAGCAAAATGCTGTGTAAAAGGAAAAAAATTACTATACGAGTATCTTGATAAATTTAAAATTGACTATAGGAGATGTGGCAAACTTATAGTAGCGAATTCCGCCGCAGATGAAGAAAATTTAATCGCAATACAAAAGAAAGCGGAAGCAAACGGAGTTACCGATCTTACATTTGTTAATAAGGATCGAATCTCCGCCTTGGAACCAGAAATTAGAGCAGAACTTGCACTATTGTCGCCCTCCACCGGTATATTAGATACCCATCAGTTAATGCTGAACTACCTTGGTGAAGCAGAGGCAAATGGAGCGGTGGTCGCATATAACTCTCCACTTACCCAGAGTATAATAGAAAAAGACGGTTTCCTATTAATTTTAGGAGATAAAGATAAAACTAGAATAAAAACACGCACCTTAATAAACTCTGGCGGTCTGTTTGCGCACAAAATTGCGCAAAATATAGAAGGTCTTCAGAAGTCCTTTATCCCAAAAACCTACTATGCTAAGGGGAATTACTTTGGATTACGAGGAAAATACAATTTTTCCCATCTTATTTACCCAGTTCCAACCGCGGGTGGATTAGGGATTCACTTGACATTGGACATCAGTGGTAAAGCAAAGTTTGGGCCCGACGTTGAATGGGTAAATGAAATAAACTACTCTGTAAATGATTCACGAATAAATAATTTTTATCACACTGTAAGAAAATATTGGCCAAAATTACCCAATGATTCACTCTATGCTGAATATACTGGTATTAGACCAAAGTTGTCTGGAAAAAATGCTCAGGCTAAAGACTTTATAATTTCCGGACCAAAACAACATAAAATCCAGGGATTAGTGAACTTATTTGGGATTGAGTCGCCTGGCATTACTGCTTCTTTAGCTATTGCTGAAGAAGTGTTAACCAGTTTAGACTACTCTTAAGATAGTGATTGGAGTAATTTATGAAATTTAGAGACTTAACCATTATCTTTGTATGCATCTTATTTTACATATTTGAAATAAGCCCTGTTATGGGGCAAGCTGGAATTCGGGCACAAGGGAGAGACGTTAATACCCCTGGGACTGCTGGCCAGCAATTTCAAGGGCAAAACCCAAACCTACTTAAAGAGATAAATCATGCACAAGAAATGCGAAAATTTATTATAAAAATCAGTAGGTTTACTAGAAAACTTAATCCCAATTTTATTGTCATAGTTAAAGATGGTTTTGGGTTACTTGAGAAACCCAATTTTAATGATACGACTACCGCCTCGCCCGCTTATACTTACTTGAAATCCATTGATGGGCTGCTCATATCTGGCTTAAACTTTAGGCCGCCTGTGCCAGGTCGAGACGAAATTAAAACGGATAATAATATTAAACAATATTTAATTAGACTCTCTAAATTGGCAAAAAAACGGGGTATTAGCATATGGGTAAAAGATTATGCGCCTAATTCACAAATAGCAAAAGACAGTGTAACGTTAAACAACGTAAATAACTTTGTAACATTTACTGCAAAGTTTGATGGCAATATATTCGATAAAATTCCAGATTTTCCTGTTAGGCCGATAAATGAGAACCCACACAATGTGGATGGAATTAAAGGTGTAAAAAATTTTCTTTATCTAACAGACACATCAAGATATGAAAAAGCACAAGATTTTATGTACTCTATGAGTAATACAAATTTTGACGCAATAGTGACCGATGTATTCCATAAAGGAAGAGCGCCATTTAATAAAAATATAGTAAGAGGGCTGGGATTTAAAAAAGTTGGTGCCAAGAGGTTAGTCCTAGCACAAATGGATATAGGCGCTGCTGACAGTTCAAGTTACTATTGGAAACCAGGCTGGCGTCAAGGGCAACCAGTTTACATAAATGAGCCAATACCTGGCAATCCAGATAAATATTATGTTCAATACTGGTATAAAGCCTGGCAAGACCTAATAACCAGTACTCCAAAATCATACGTCTACGGGATCTTCAAACAAGGTTTCGATGGGGTTGTTATATCAGGGGTTAATTCTTATCAATTTTTTGAAGGAAGTGAATAAAGACTGCATTACTTAGTTTACTTGTTTAAGGCTCTCTACTACAAACCCTGACAATTTTGGGTATCTTTTCTCAATTTGTTTCAAGGCATCGTCCTTACTAATAGCAGATACATCTTGACCCTGGGCCAATGCCCAACGATCAGAATATAAATAATGATCTAAATTAGACTTTAATGCTGAACGCACCTCTCTATTATAAATACTAATTCGGTATATATTCGTACCTTTATATATTTGTGTCAGCACCGCTAGACTCCGCCTTTTTTACTTGTATATGTGAAAAAGTTTACCAATAGGTAAACGCGCATAGGATAAACTTTAATAGCCTAAATCAAACATAATTCTCTTAAGTCTTGAATCATGTCTGGCGGAATATCTTCAAAATCGATAGATCCACTATGGTCAATATCTCCTGGAGTCTCTTCATCCTTATAATACCGCCAACCTTGGAATGATTTTTGACGACGGGGGATAACGGGTATAAGCTCCCAGTCTAAATTGATTGCACAAAATACTCTCCCCTCCTCATTTGTTTTCTTTTCTATACTAATTATCTTTTGTCGAGCTCTTATGAATCTTTTAATTACCCAATATATAGAGCCTCCTTCGGTAAGTTCGTTGACCCTCTTGGGCATGTTTCTAGTATAGGTGTAAAGCTTACCTCCACTTTTAACCGATTTACTTAGTCGATCTGACTGTCTTTGCCTAAGTTCCCTAAGGCTACCAAT
>PTLG01000150.1 GCA_002937995.1 Alphaproteobacteria bacterium MarineAlpha3_Bin7
TAACCCATCGGCTAAAAAGTGAGGGTTTTTCTGGTGAGACCCTAGTTTTGACCTCACAAGGCGGAATGATTGAGGCTGAGGAAATGGCATCTGCCCCAATACATGCGATAAACTCTGGCCCATCCATGGCACCAATTGCTGGCAGGTATTATGCTCAACTTGAATGTGATGAAGATAGTTTAATAATAGCTGATACGGGTGGAACTACATATGATGTTAGTTTAGTGAGGAAAAATAGAATTCCTAAAACACGGGAAACATGGATAGGTCAGTCATTTCGAGGTCATATGACTGGTTTTCCCTCAATAGATATTAAAAGTGTAGGGGCCGGAGGTGGGTCGATTGCCAAAGTTGATGAAGGAGGAATTTTACACGTTGGTCCTAGTAGTGCGGGAGCCGCTCCGGGCCCAGTATGCTACGATATGGGTGGCACGGAGGCTACTTTAACAGATGCATGCCTAGTTTTAGGTTATATAGACCCTTCCTATTTTCTTGGTGGTGAAATGAGTCTAAATACAAACTTGGCCCGTGAGGTAATCAAAGAACAAATTGCTAGACCTCTCGGATTAGAAATAAATAGTGCTGCAGCGTCGATAGTAAGTGTAGCGACTGAAAATATGGTTCAAGCAATTTCAGAAATAACTGTAAATCAGGGTATTGATCCCGCTGAGTCTGTATTGATAGGTGGGGGTGGGGCAGCTGGCTTAAATTCAACTTTTATAGCTAGGCGCCTTGGTTGTCCAAAATTACTAATTCCCGTTACTGGCGCGGGTTTAAGTGCTTATGGAGCAGCCATCTCTGACTTAACTTCAGAATTTAGGTCAGTATTTTTTGCTACATCAGATAATTGGGATGCCAAGGGTGTTAATAACAACCTAAAAACTTTAGAGGCTAGAGCAAAGGAATTTATAAATAGCGCGGGCAAAGGAGCGGTTAGCTCAAAGATAGAGTATACAGTCGAGGCCCGATATGCTGGGCAGGTGTGGGAAATTGATGTGCCTCTTCGTCATTTTCAATTTGGAAAGAAATATACACCAGAGCAGCTAGTTGATGATTTTCATAAAGTTCATAATGAAATTTTTGCAATAAGTGATCCAGATTCGTCTGTTGAGATGGTTTGTTGGACAGCCGCTGTAAGCTGTCAGATGCGTGCCGAAGATGGAGTAAGAAATGTCACTATTGCAGCCTCACATAAAAGTGACGAGCGTCGTTTAGTTTATTTCGATGGGCATGGAGAATTAAGTACGCCGATAAAAAAATTAGGGAACATAGTAACTGGTAAGAAAGACGTAGGTCCCGCAATTGTGGAGACACCGTTTACAACAATTGTAATTGATCCAGATGCAAGTTACCAAGTTTCAGACAACAACAGTGTGATTATCTGGCCCTAAGAACGGAGATTAAAATGAATATTGATGGAGTAAGTAAGCTAGACGGGGGAAAGCTCTCTATTCTTTCAAATAGGCTTGGAGGTATTTGCAGAAAAATGGGGAATACGCTTTTACGTACAGGTAGGAGCGGTGTTCTAAATCGGGCTAAAGATTTTTCATGTTGTATAGTAACTCGGGATTGCGAATTGCTAACTGCCGAAGAAAGCCTCCCAATCCATGTCTTGTCGGGACCCGATTTGATGGCAAGATCAATGCATGAATTCCACCCTGACTTGAAGAAGGGCGATGTATTTTTGCATAACTCGCCATATCATGGAGACTCCCATCCAGCCGATCATACTTTGTTGATGCCAGTAATTGATGATAAAGGCATTCATCATTTTACGCTGATAGCCAAGGCACATCAGGCGGATATTGGAAACTCTATACCAACCACCTATCATGGTACTGCGAGAGATGTCTATGAAGAAGGTGCATTGATATTTCCAGCGGTAAAGGTGGTAGAAAATTATAAGCCTATAGACGACATAATTCGAATGTGCCGTATGCGTATACGAGTTCCAGATCAGTGGTATGGAGATTTTTTGGCAATGCTTGGAGCAGTCTTTATAGGTGAAAAAGAAATGTTGGCTATTGGTGACGAAACTGGTTGGGGTTTGCTACATGGATTTACCGACCAATGGTTTGATTATTCTGAGCAGCGTATGATTTCTGCAATAAAAGGTATGAAAGGTGGGACAGCTACTGCGCAGTCAACCCATGATGCTATTCCCGGAACACCAAAAGATGGAATTACGATTACATCTAAGGTAAAAATCTCTCCAAATAGCTCAACAATAGCGGTGGATTTAACTGATAACCCCGATGCGCTAGCCTGTGGTTTAAATGTTTCAGAAGCGTGCACCAGGACTTCTACAATGATTGGCATTTTTAATTCTATTGATAACTCGGTGCCCAAGAATGCCGGTTCTTTTAGAAGAATTACTATTAACCTTAAGGAAAATGGTGTTGTTGGTGTGCCCCAGCATCCAACAAGTTGCTCGGCATCTACTACTAATTTAGCAGACCGTGTGCAAAACTCTACGATGAGAGCTATGGCAGCCATAAGTGATGGCTTAGGTATGGGTGAAATAGGCTGCTTTTGCCCTCCCTCTACTTCTGTAGTATCTGGTGTGGATCCAAGGACACAGAAGCCTTTTGTTAATCAGCTTTTTCTAGGACACACTGCGGGAGCTGGAGCTCCATTCCAAGATGCATGGATGACAATGTTACATGCTGGAAATGGGGGTATGTGTTATATTGACTCTGTAGAGTTGGACGAAGTTTATACACCTCTTCACGTTCATACTAGACGCTTAATCAAGGATTCAGAGGGGGCTGGGCGATTTCGCGGAGCTCCTGGGATAGAAGTTGAACTTAGTCCAGTTGATTGTCGTATGGAAGCTGGTTTTGTTGCGGATGGAAACATTAATGTACCTCGGGGGGCTCGGGGTGGAGGGAACGCCTCGCCTTCGGATCAAAGGTTAAAGACAAAAAATGGAGAGATAAACAAACTTGAACAGTGTTCTCAAGTGTGGATTGAAGATGGAGAGACACTTATTTCAATAGCATGTGGTGGTGGTGGGTATGGTGATCCAAAAACAAGAGATCCTGATTTAGTTCTAAAAGATGTTTCTGAGGGGTTAATAAGCCGTGAGAGGGCTAAGAGGGTCTACGGCGTAGAGGTTTCATCAGATCTAATCATCAACGAGGTTGAAACAATAAATTTAAGGGAAAAAACAAAGCAAAAGGAGTATGAAAATGAGACTTAAGGATAAAGTAGCTATTGTGACTGGAGCTTCAATGGGAATCGGAGAAGCAATAGCAAGGAGATATGCGTCTGAAGGGGCCAAGGTGGCTGTTAACTACTTGAAAAGCGAAGATAAGGCTAAAACTATTGTCGACGAAATAAATTCTGGTGGGGGTGAAGCCAAAGAGTTTAAAGCGGATGTGTCGATAGTCAGTGAAATAGAAAAGTTAATAGAAGAAGTGAGGGACGAATGGGGAAGTGTAAATATACTCGTTAATAACGCTGGTGTGTTTCATACTGTTCCCGTAATGGAAACTACTGAGGAAATATGGGATCAGACACTTGATTTAAATTTGAAGGGATACTTTTTTGCTGTAAAGACACTAGTACCACATTGGAGAGAGATTGGGGGGGGTAAAGTAGTAAATATCTCTTCGATAGCAGGTACAGGGGCTTTCCCAAATTGCCCAGGCTATTGCGCAAGCAAGGGTGGCGTTGTTAACCTGACCAGAGCACTTGCGGCGGAACTTGGCAAGGACAAGATCAATGTTAATTCAATTGCACCTGGCAATGTAGCAACCCCACTGAATGCTCATGTCCGTGGCCCAGGTAACGAGGAATATATGGAGGTAATGAAAACGTTTACGCCTACCGGTATTGATTTTATGGAAGCGGAGGACATGACGGGTGCCGCCGTATTTCTGGCTAGTGAGGACTCAAAAATGGTGCATGGAGAGACAATAATTGTCGATGCCGGTTGGTCTGTTTGGTAATTTTTATAATTGAAATGCTATATGGAGAGTTCAAATGAGTAAAAAGGTTGGTGTCGTAGGCCTCGGCGCAATGGGGGGTATTTACGTTAGACATTTAATGACTGCTGGTTTTGAAGTGGCCGGGTATGATTTGATAGAAGAGTACGTTGGTGCACTTAAAAAACTTGGTATGGTGGCATGCCAATCTCCTAAGGAGGTTGCCAAGGCGTCTGATGTTATAATAACTTCCTTGCCAAGCAGTTATGCGCTTGAGAGTGTTATTCAAGGGGACAATGGTGTTCTGGAGTCAGGAAAAGATGCCCTAATCATCATTGATACATGTACTCTCAAGGTAGAGGATAAATTAGCAATTGGTGAGAGTGTATCGGCAGCTGGGATGTTCTTTCTTGATGCTCCTATTAGTGGCACGCCGCCAATGGTGGAAAATCGTGAGGCCTCCTTGTATGTTGGTGGCGACAAAAAAGCATATGAGAAATGTAAAGATATAATTGAGGCTTTCACGGGTACTAACTTCTTTGTAGGCAATATTGGTGACGCATCTAAGATGAAAATCTTAGCTAATTATCTAGTTGGAGTGCATACAGTTGCTGCGGCTGAATGTATGGTGCTTGGTATTAAGGCTGGGCTGGATCCAAATCTTATTCATGAGGTGTTACCAAAAGGCGCAGGTGGATCAAAAATGTTAGAGGTTAGGGGGGAGTATATGGCTAAATCTGATTATCGTTATGATGAGGGAACAATTTTTAATGTTATACAAAAAGATTCCTCTATTATATCAGAATATGCTGCATCTTTAAATTCTCCGATTAATCTTTTTGCTTCGGCGAGGCAAACTTTTAACTCGGCTGTAGCGCTCGGGCTAAGCCATATGGAGCTTGCTGCGGTATGCAAAGCAGTAGAAATCTCGGCGGGGGTTGATAGGCCTTTAATAGAATAGGTTTTAGAAAGCTTTAATCTTAGAGTGTTCTATTTTGTAGAAACTCTATTACCATTTTTATCGAAAAGAAATATTTGGTCATCTGGAAAAGTTATGCCAGGCGTATCTCCTGCTTTAAATTTAGTATTGCTATCGACTACAGCAATTAATTCATTCCCTGTCTGAGTTTCAAAGTAGAGCAGAGTATCTTTCCCCAAAGGCTCTACGAGATAAATTTTCTTTTTCGTGCCTGATTTATTGTTTACCAAAATTTGTTCTGGCCTTATTCCTAATGTGGCTGGTCCAGGTGGTGTTTTAGCAAGAGACTTAGGTAAATCTAATTTTATGTCACTAGAATTAAACACAACCTTTTTGCCTTTGGTGACTATATCCCCCTCAATTAAATTCATTGATGGGCTGCCAAAAAAATCGGCGACAAAGTAGGAATTAGGGTTATTATATATATCTATTGGAGATCCAACCTGCCTGATATTTCCTCCATCCATAACTACTATGCGATCAGCCAGTGTCATAGCTTCTTCTTGATCATGGGTTACATAAATAAATGTTTTCTTTAATTCTTTGTGTAGCCGATCAACCTCAGCCCTCATTTCTCGCCTCAGCTTGGCATCAAGACTGGATAGCGGTTCATCAAGAAGAAAAGCGCCAGGGTCAGTGATTAAAGTTCTTGCGACGGCAACTCTTTGCGACTCTCCACCTGAACATTGTGCAGGTAGTTTATCCAACAGGTGGGTAATTTTAACCATTTCTGCTACTTGCTTAATCTGTTTGTCAATTTCCGTCTTTTCAACTTTCTTCATTCTTGGCCCGAAAGCAATATTTTCGGCTACGGTTTTGTGAGGAAAAAGAGCGTGAGTTTGAAAAACCATTCCTAGATTTCTCTCGGCTGGTTCCAGTTCATTAATTACCTCTTTATCTATAAAAATTTCCCCACGAGTGGGGTCCTCAAATCCAGCAATCATTCTTAGCGTTGTGGTCTTGCCGCATCCAGATGGCCCCACAAGGACCAAGAACTCTCCTTCCTCTATCGTCAAGCTTAGATCATTTACAGCGACTATAGATTTGCTAAATTCTTTTCGTATATTTTTTAATTCTATTTGAGGCATTTTTCCTACCTTTTTACCATTCCAAAGCTAAATCCTCGGGCTAAGTGTTTGCGTATAAATATACCAATTGCTATGAGAGGCAATGTTATCCCTACGGCAAGTGCTGCCTGTCTGCCGTAAACTCTTCCTTCTACTGACCCTTCATATTTACTAAGTTCGACGGGAAGGGTTACAACTTCAGTTTTTGATAAGAGTAAAGCCAAGAGATACTCGCTCCAGGTAAGGATAAGTATAAACAAAAATGTTGCCACTATGCCTGAGCGCACCAGAGGGAATACAATTTCCCACAAAGTTCTAAGTCTACTGGCGCCCAGAATCATTGCCG
>PTLG01000151.1 GCA_002937995.1 Alphaproteobacteria bacterium MarineAlpha3_Bin7
TTAGTCGATACTAACGAGACAAAGTCATGAAGACCCAATTTTCAAAGCGTGAGTTGCTGAAGCGTTGTTCAAAAATAAAACTTGTTTCTCTCGATACTGATGGTGTCTTAACTGATGGGGGAATTTACCTAGATGACGCTGGCAACCAGCAACGAAAATTTAATGTAAAAGATGGTATGGGTATACGTCTTTTATTGGAAGCAGGAATAGAGGTTACGATTATTACGGCCAGCTCTACTAATTCTATCAAACATAGAGCTGATATGTTAAATATTAAATATGTTTATCTGGGTGTTGAGGATAAACTTGCCTGTTTGGAGTCACTTTGTAGGGATTTAGGGCTCGATATGAGTGAAGTGGCGCACGTTGGTGATGATTTAAACGATGTTCCATTGCTAAAGAGTGTTGGTCTGCCCTTGACTGTTAATGATGCGACTGAGGCAGCTATAAGAGCATCTTATTTAGTTACTGAAATGGCGGGAGGAGAAGGTGCTGTCAGAGAAGTCTGTGATATGATTCTCTATTCAAAATCAACAGAGAAATAATTGAAATGCCAAATCCAGATAGAATAGAGATAAAACAGTTGGATGTAGAGCTCAATGGGGGCTGTAATTATAAATGCGATATGTGTCCACAGGCTCATGGCAGAGAGAAAGACTTTTTAAAAAAACTCCCTTTATCGACCTTGGAGAAGATATTAGACGATGCTGTTGCTTACGGTTTGGAGTCTGTATCAATTCACGGCTCAGGTGAGCCTACGCTAAACCACGATATGCCAGATGCTGTAGCATTGGTAAAAGAACGCGGCTTAAAATGTATCTCTTTTACAAATGGTTACAAATTGACTGAGCTATTGTCGCAGAGGTTGATAGAGGCGGGGATAGATATACTGCGAGTTTCCGCTATTGGTTATAACAAAGAAAGTTACCAAAAATGGATGAGTGTCGATGGTTTTGAAATGGTTAGGTCAAATGTTAAACAGTTTATCCAGGTAAATGAAAAGCTTGGGGGAGAGTCAGAAATTCATCTTCATCATTTGATTACAAATTCAGAGAACTTAAGGTTCGAGATAGATGCGTATCGATCAAATTGGGTGAATCACACGGGCGCGCTGGCTGAGGTTTGGATGATGCATAACTGGTCTGGAGGTTATGAAGGTCCCTATGAAAGAAAGAATATGGTTGCTAAGGGAAGCCAGATAAGATCATGTGGCAGGCCATTTGCTGATGTACTTCAGGTCCGGGCAGGTGGTGAGGGAGATAGAGTTGCAGCTGTTGTGGCGTGTTGTATGGTGTTAGGGAAAGACTCGAGTGCAATTTTGGGTCACCTAGACTCAAGCAGCATTTCAGAGGTGTTGGCTTCTAAGCCTTATGAGGAACTAAGGGCGGCCCACAGAGAATCCCGTTTTGAAGATATTTCCTATTGTAAAGATTGCGATCAACTTTTCGATTATCCTCCCGCACTTGTTTGGACAAATATTCCAAACAGATCATACGGCCAATCTAAAATTCACGAAAGTATTGACCATAGGTCGGCGATAAACGAGCTAAAGGACACTATTTCTAAATTCACTTAATTTCCAGCTCAAGTTTTGGGTGAAAAATGTCTCAAGAAAATAATTTGCAAAAACAGGGAATTGTTGATGAACCAGAGGCTCGCCGGATTTTGCTGGAGGATCCAGATAACTTTGAAGCTTTGTGTTACATGGGATTGTTTCATATTAGAAACAAAGAATTTCCAGAGTCCATAGGTTTTTTTGTTAATGCCTTAAAGCATCAGATCGCAACTAATGAAGTCGAAGCTAGCTTGGTGAGTGCCATAAGCAATCTTACCAAAAATGCAATTGAAAGGAACGAGTGTTTTCCAGCAGAGAATTTACTTAGCGAGTGCCTAGGGGCAATCCCAGAAAATCCTAGTATCTATTATTTTTATTCATTCTTTTTGTCCAAGTTCGGCAAATATGAAAAAGCCTTGGATTTAAGTGAGGTTGGATTAAAAATAGATAATCGTGATGTAAAATTATACGATGCAATGGGCCTGTCTTATACGGGTTTGGGAAAGTATGATTTGGCACTCAATTCATTTGATCAAGCTCTTCAAATCGACCCTAAATTTGCCTCTGCACTTATAAATAAATCAAGGGCACTTATAGAAATAGGGCAATCTAATGATGCCTTGGGCATCTTGAGGGATTTAGTTGAATCTGAGAGGGAAAATATCCATGTACTCAATAATCTAGGTTTGGCACTTTCTGATATCAAGGAGCTAAATGAGTCAATAAAAAGTCTTGAAAAGGCAATTGAGATAAACAACGACTTTGCAGAGGCTCATTTTAACTTAGCGAGGGTCTTTTTGATGAAGGGTGATTATCGTCGGGGGTGGGAGGAGCATGAGTGGCGTTGGAAATGCCGTGACTTTGACTCGGAGTTTCGAAAATTTCCATATCAGACTTGGAACGGGGGGGATATTAAAGGAAAGAAAATATTAGTTTGGAGTGAGCAGGGAATTGGCGATGAAATAATGTTTTTAAGTCCTTTAAAGCAACTCATTAGCGATGGAGCAACAGTTGTGTTAGAATGTAGCGATAAGCTAGTAAATATTTTTAGCAGATCTTTGCCAGATGTAACCGTAGTTCCAAGGACGACGCCACCTAAAAAGGATACACTGATGTCTGATATAGAGTTTCAATTACCTCTAGCATCTTTATCAAGATTTTATAGAAATTCTTCTGAATCTTTCTCTTCAAATAGTGGGGAGTATTTGTTTCCTAAAACAAGTTTAGTTGCACAGCTTAATCAAAGATATAGAGACCTTGGTGATGGGCCACTAGTCGGAATTTGCTGGAGAAGTGGTAACCTTAAGGTTGGAGCTGAGAGGAGTATACCACTAAAATTATGGAAGGAAATTCTCATTAAAAGGCCATGTCGCTTTTTGTCGCTGCAGTATGGAGATAGTCGTTCAGACACAGGTATATTTAAGAACAATCCTGATATTCATATTCATTTAGATGAAAAAGTTAACCCGTTAGAAGATGCCGAGTCTTGGTTTGCTCAAATAGCTGTAGTTGATCTTGTTATATCCGTCGACAACTCCACTATACAGGTTTCGGGCTCACAAGGTGTGCCAACATGGACCTTAGTCAATTTTAATCCTGAGTGGCGTTTTGGACTGCGCGGAGAAAAAAATGATTGGCACCCGTCTATGAAAGTTTATCGGCAACATAAAGAAGGGGATTGGGAATCTGTAATTTCAAAGGTGGCTGACGACTTTACTGGCTGGTTAGAGACTTTTATTGGTTAACATTATTATCCATTTTTTCTCTATTTATCTTCATTATCGTTTTTATCTTGTTCATCTCTAACGATAAAGTCATTCTGAAGAGCTTGTCTTCGTTCATCTATTACATTATCCATCTTAACTTTTAGCTCTGGGTGGGAAGACATCATGTGCCTTAAATCATCTGCTTTTAACTCTAATAATTTACACTCTGTTATCGACACAATAGTTGCAGTTCTAGGGCTGTCATTTATTATACCCATCTCACCAAAAAATTGCCCCGCTTCCAGGATTACAGCTTCTGTAGACAGTTCTACTTCGAGCTGTCCAGATATTATAAAATACATCCCATCAGCTTTTTCGCCTAACTTAATGACCGCGTAGTTGGGCGGAACCGTCTTGGGTGTTAAAAGTGATACTATATCGCCTATATTTGTAACATCCATATCCCTAAAAAAAGGAACTTTTGATACAAGTTTCCAGTTGACGACAAAGTTAAGTTTTTCCATCTCATTTGCAAATCCAGTGGCAATAATACCAGTGGGAAGAGCAAACATACCTATCCCTATGATCATTGTGATAATTCCAAATAATTGTCCCATAGGTGTTACTGGTGCTACGTCTCCATACCCTACCGTAGTAAGGGTGGCCATACCCCACCACATTGCAGTGGGTATACTAGAAAATTTCTCTGGCTGTACTTCATTTTCAAAGACAAACATTATGCTTGATGAAAAAAGAAGGGCCATGATCATTACCAAAAAAGCAGCTGTTAATGCCCTGTGCTGGGCAACCATTGTGGCTCCAACTGCATTTAGGGCAGGGGAGTAGCGGGTTAACTTAACTAATCTCAGGAGTCTAAATAACCTTAAAATTCTCAGGTCTACACCGAAAAAGGTACTCAAATAGAAGGGTAGGAATGCTATCAGATCAATTATAGCCATTGGGGATAATATATAGCGCAGACGACCTAAGAAAGGAGAGGAGTAGCGACCGGAAGGGTCCTCTACCGAGGCCCAGACTCTTAAAATATATTCGGTCGTAAAAATTATAACTGAAAACAACTCAAATAAATAAAAAAAAGAGCCTGCAGCTTCGCTAATGACATCTACGGTTTCTAAAATTATTGCAGCAACGTTGCTTAAAATTAAAACGACCATAAACATATCAAACCAATAACTAGCCCGATCTTCCGGGGTGGAAATTTCAAGGAATAAAAATATTTTATTTCTAAGCGTCATAGTTGTTCTCAATTTTACTTACAAGATAATGCTTTGTCTAAATCATCTATGATGTCTTCGATAGATTCAAGGCCTATAGAAACACGAATTACGTCTGGTCCAGCCCCAGCTGCAATTAGCTGTTCCTCGGTAAGTTGTCGATGGGTTGTTGAAGCAGGGTGTATGATTAAGCTCCTAGTATCTCCAACATTCGCTAGGTGCGAAAATAGATTGACATTCTCTACCATAGTTTTTCCAGCCTCATAGCCCCCTTTTACGCCAAAAGTAAAAACAGCGCCTGGGCCTAACGGGAAATATTTTTGTGAGAGATCATAAAAGGGGCTGGATTTTAACCCTGAATACGACACCCATTCAATTGCTGGGTGGAGTTCTAAATATTTAGCTACCTCGAGGGCGTTTTTTACGTGTCTCTCCATTCTAAGAGGCAGAGTTTCTACCCCAGTAATTGTAAGAAAAGCGTTCATAGGGGCTAAAGTTGGTCCAAAGTCTCTTAGGGCCACGGCTCTGGCGCGGGTCGTGAAAGCAAAATCTCCAAAGGTTTCATAAAAATTTAGACCATGATAGGCGGAGTCGGGCTTACTTAAAGAGGGGTATTTGTCGTTTTTTGACCAATCAAATTTTCCAGATTCAATCACAACTCCTCCCATTGAAGTTCCGTGCCCATTTAAATATTTTGTGGTTGAATGTATAACTAGGTCTGCGCCCCAGTCTATTGGTTTTAGTAGAAATGGTGAAGCCATAGTGTTATCAACAATAACTGGAATTTCCGCCTCATTAGCAATTTTCACAATCTCTTCCAAATCCACAACTATACCTCCAGGATTAGCCAAAACCTCCAAGAATATAGCTTTTGTTTTTTTTGAAATCGCTTTTGTAAAATTTTTAGGATTTGAGGGATCAACAAACTTGCAGTTCCAACCAAGCTTTTTGAAACTGATACCAAACTGAGTTATAGAACCCCCATATAGATTTTTAGAGGCGATAAACTCATCGCCAGGTTCCATCAAAGTAAAAAAAGTGATAAATTGGGCCGCATGGCCCGATGCCGTAGCAACAGCGCCTTTTCCATTCTCAAGTGTTGCTAATCTCTCTTCCAGAACAGAGGTGGTCGGATTAGTCAGACGTGAGTAAATAAAACCGAAACGTGATAGATTGAAAAGGTCAGCTGCATGTTCTGTATCTTCAAAAACATAGGAGGATGTTTGATATATTGGAGTGTTGCGTGCCCCTGTTACAGGCTCTGGTCTCGAACCAGCATGAATTGACAGAGTTTCAAAACCAGGTGTTTCCTTGTTAGTTTTAGACATAGAATTTAATTCTTTAGTTTTAGTCGTTTTGATGAGAGTACCCCAGTATTAACTCCGTTCCAGCCCAGTTCCCCAAATAGTCTGCCATACTCAATCTTTGGACATCGGTCCATCACAACTCTTAAACCAGCTTTTTCCGCTTTTTTTGCGGCACTGAAATTAAGAACACCAAGCTGCATCCATATCACCTTTATTCCTTTTTGAGAGGCAAGGTTTATGGCCTCATCCGTAATATCACCAGCAGCGTCAGAGCTACGAAACACGTCTACCATTTCGAATTTTCCGGGTATAGAAGAAAGATCACGGAAAGAGGGCTCATTAAGAAGAGTTTTTCCTTCTAGGCTAGGATTTACAGGTATAACTCGGAAGC
>PTLG01000152.1 GCA_002937995.1 Alphaproteobacteria bacterium MarineAlpha3_Bin7
GGATTTCGATACGGATTCACAGGAGTTTCTCAAGGATCCCTCTCAATAGGTATTACTGTTGTTTTGATTACTAACATCTTTGTAATTTCTTACGGAATCTTTCTGATTCATATAGGGTATAAATTAAGGGCATAAATATGATGGAACAGATATACAAACGAACACAAACCAGAGCAATGAATGGAAAAGCTAATTTTCTAGGATTGTGGTCTTTATACCTAAGAGAAATAAAACGATTTTCAAAGATTTATATGCAGACCTTTTTTGCGCCTATTATCGCGGCACTTTTATTTCTCTCAATTCTTACACTTGCATTTAGGGGAGAAGGTCGCTCAGCACCTGGGATTGAATTCTCAAATTTTATTACACCTGGTCTGATTTTAATGGCACTCATTACGAGTTGTTTTGCAAATTCGTCATTCGCCCTAATGTTCGAAAAATTAACCAGAGTGATTGCCGATACTTTAACCCCCCCACTATCTCCTCTAGAAATTGTCTTGGGCTATTTGCTAGCGAGTGCTACCCGGGGAATATTCGTAGCTGTACTGGTATCAGCAGGAGTATACATATTTTTTCCATTTACCCTACACTCCCCATTTATACTCACGTTTTTTTGTTTGGCCTCTGCCATACTAATGTCTCTTGCAGGAATCATAGCTGGTCTATGGGCAGACAAAGTAGATCATGTAGCATCTATCAATAACTTTATTGTATTGCCCCTTACATTTCTGTCAGGCACCTTTTTCTCAATTAAATATCTTCCAGACTGGGGTTTGTATGTAACACTTATAAACCCTGTTTTTTATATGATTGACGGCTTTCGCTATGGTTGGATTGGATACTCTGATAGGCCAGTTTTTTCTGGTATCATAATTCTCACAATTATAAATATTTCCCTGTTTTTCATTTGTATTCGGTTGTTCAAAGTAGGTTACAATCTCAAGTCATAACAAGCATTAGTTTGACATCCATAGAAGAGACAATAATATTTCAAAAAGTTGAAACTTAAAAAAAGTACTAGGGTTTGCAAAAATAAGGATTTTTCTATGTCTGCTGTAATGAAAACATATGGGTCTTCGGAAATCTCTTTTGAGAGAGGTGAAGGCATGTATCTCTATACGGAGTCAGGCGATAAATATCTCGACTTTTGCTCAGGTATAGCAGTTTCAGCTTTGGGGCATTCACATCCACATTTAATAAGGGCCTTAAAGGAACAAACAGAAAAATTGCTCCATGTTTCAAATCTCTACAAAATTCCTGGACAAGAAAAAATGGCAAAGCGTTTAGTAGAGAATACTTTTGCTTCTTCTGTGTTTTTCTGCAACTCAGGAGCCGAAGCCGTAGAGTGCGGAATAAAACTTGCCAGAAAATTTCACTATGAAAATGGAGATCCTAACAGATTTAGAATTATTACTTGCTCAAATAGTTTTCATGGCAGAACTCTCGCCACTTTATCAGCTGCCAAACAAGAGAAACATATGGCCGGTTTTGCACCAATGTTGGATGGTTTTGATCAAGTTCACATTGAGGATATTGAAAAACTGGAAGAAGTTGTTAATGAATCTACTGCCTGTATATTACTTGAACCAGTGCAAGGTGAAGGTGGAGTTGTAGTAACCTCAAATCACTACCTTGAAAAAATTCAACAAATATCAAAAAGTACTGGTGCCTTAATATTCTTTGATGAAGTACAATGTGGCATTGCACGGACTGGAAAACTGTTTGCACATGAGTGGAGTTCAGTTAAACCAGATATAATGTCGCTAGCAAAAGGATTGGGGGGCGGTATCCCAGTCGGTGCATGCCTAGCAAACGAAAAGGTATCAAGTGCAATGAAACCTGGTAGTCACGGATCTACCTTTGGTGGAAACCCCACATCAATGGCAGCTGCAAATGCTGTTTTCGACATAGTTGAAAAAACCACTTTTTTGAAACATGTCCAAGAAATGGGAAAATATTTTAAAGAATCCCTTGTTTCCCTTGGCCAGGAAACCAATGTATTTGGAGAAGTCAGAGGTATGGGCCTACTAGTTGGTATTGTCTGTAATATAACCAATACTGACATGGTAAAAGAGCTAGAAGATAATGGTTTACTCACAGTAGCTGCTGGAGATAACGTTGTAAGATTTTTGCCACCGCTGATAACAGAAAAACATCATATAGATGAAGCTGTTGCGATTTTAAACGATGTTTGTAGGCAGTTATCAACTTGAGGACAAGGTTTTGGACAATATTAGACATTTTCTTGATATAGACTGCCTAGATCATAATATTTTAAAGGATATTATTTCCCAAGCGATAGAACTGAAAGCCTCAAAGCCGAAAAATTTTCCATCAGCTCTGGGTAAAACTTTAGCTCTTATCTTCGAGAAACCCTCCACCAGAACTCGTGTTTCATTTGAGGTTGGGATGCTTCAGTTGGGGGGTAATGTTGTAATATTAAACGATAAAGAAACCCAACTAAGTCGAGGCGAAACCGTCGCAGACACATCTCGTCTATTATCACGCTACGCAGACATAATTATGCTTCGAACAGATAAACATAAACGCCTTAATGAATTAGCGGCCAATGCCTCGGTACCCGTAATAAATGGTCTGACTGACAACACACATCCCTGTCAAATTATGGCAGATATTTTAACCTTTCAAGAGCACAGAGGTAATATTAAAAATAAAACTGTAGCCTGGGTTGGTGACGGCAATAACGTTGCTACTTCCTGGCTACATGCATCTACAAAGTTCGGATTCAAGCTTAGAATTGCTACCCCAAAAAATTTAGAAATTGATGAAGCTATAATATTAGAAGCAAAAAATAACGGTGGGAAAATCGACGTTTTCAATGACCCTTTTGCAGCTGTCGCTGATGCCGATTGTGTGCTGACTGACACCTGGTTATCAATGGGTGCAAAGAAAAACAACTCCCAAGTAAAGAATTTGCTCAAACCTTTTCAGGTAAATAGCAAATTGATGGAGGCCGCCAAAGCTAACGCAGTATTTATGCACTGTCTTCCTGCCCACCGAGGAGAGGAGGTAACGGCAGAAGTTATTGATGGACCCCAGTCATTAGTATGGGACGAAGCAGAGAATAGACTTCACGTTCAAAAGGCAATTATACTATGGTGTCTTGGCAAATAAATATTTCAGCCTATTCAATAATTTGAGCAAACCTTAAATGATCACTCTTAAACAACTAGGCTTGCTGACCTTAACCTCACTTATTATTTTTATAATAGGTTGCCAATCTCCCATAAATCAGGTGTTGCCTGACCTTACGTTTCGCCATCTCTCCGCTATTCCTTTAAAAGTATCTAAAATAAAAATAATTTATAAGGATGATAATAGGATTTCAGACTCAAGGGTTGATCAACGGATGAAAACCCCCCCTAGGAAAATTTTAGAACAATGGGCTAAAGACAGGCTTCAGATTGGTGGAATATCAAATACGGCAACCTTTGTTATATTGGATGCTTCAATAATAGAGACAAAACTAGCAAAAAATAATACTCTGTTTGATTTTATTAAGTTACAGGCATCCGAGCGTTATGATCTGAAAATTAAGGCTCAGATAATAATCAAAAACGATAATCGACAAACACTTGCTTCATCCACCTCCTCTGCCAGTTGGTCTCAAACAGTAAGAGAAGATGCTTCATATGTTGAAAGACAAAAAATTTGGTTTAACATGGTAGAGAAATCAATGAAGAAATTTGACGAGAAAATGAACGAAGCAGTTACAGCCTACTTGGGAGACTATACGCTGTAAGAAGTGTTGGAGTTGGGTAAAAATGAAAATAACAAAGATTGACGCCTTGATGGTCACTATTCCTCTAAACCAACCAATAAAAATGGGTGGCATCTTATATACAGAATCTGAAAATATTTTAGCTAGAATCGAGCTTGATAATGGAGTAGTGGGCTGGGGTGAAGCTCCATCTGCCCCTACAATGACTGGGGAAACAGCTCCGAGCATGAAGGCAGCGATTGAATATCTTGCCCCTTTTCTTTTAAACAAAGACCCGTCGAACTTTTTGGAAAACATGAGTCTAGTAGATAAACTACTGTACGGAAATAGTAGTGCCAAAGCAGCACTTGAGATTGGTTTTTTTGATGCCGTTGGAAATTCCACTAAGAAAACTATGTCAGAACTTATGGGTGGGCAAAGAAGAAATAGAGCCCCCGTACTGTGGATGCTGGCAACTGGAACGCTTCCTGAGGACAACGAGGAAGCTAAGTTAAAGATGGATGAAGGATTTTCTGCGTTTAAAATTAAAGTAGGTGGTTCAAATATCGATAATGATATTGATAGGGCTAGGAAGATAAGGGATATAGCTGGAGAGAAAATACAAATCTCAGCTGATGCTAATCAAGCATGGTCACTAGAAGAAGGGAAAAAATTTGCAGAGTCGGCAGGCACCTTCCTAGATTTTATAGAGCAACCAGTAATGGGCAATAATCTAGAAGGAATGGCTGAAATTGCTCTCGTGTCAAGAGCTCCTATCGGAGCCGATGAAGGACTACATAGCTTAGACGACATTTCACGCCATCGGGAAATGGGATCGGCCTCTGGTGGAAGCCTTAAAATGATAAAGCTTGGAGGTGTCCTGAAAGCTCTAAATGCTACCAAATTATGCGATTCACTTGGTATGAAGGTAAATTTGGCTGGTAAAGTATGTGAGTCAAGTATAGGCAGTGCAGCGGTTAGCCATTTGGCTGCTACTGCCGCCCAAATTGACTGGGGACTGAGTATAACCAACCAATATGCCAAAATTGATTTAGTCAAAAACCCTATCAATGTTTTAAATGGTGAGGTTTGTGTACCAGAGGGTTATGGATTGGGTGTAGAAGTCGATGAAGATAAAGTCCTGTCTCTTGCACGGACCTAAAAATATTAACAATTATCTATAAGGATTATAAATATGATGTTTGAATATTTTCCCGATAATTATCCTTGGTCTATGGCTACATTGATGGCCATTAATGCTGGGGGTACATTGTCGGAAATTGACAAAGAACTCTCTGATTTAAAGAAAGTAGCTGGGAAGAATGATACTCAGGCTAATGAGAGTTGGCATAAAGCTTGGTGTTCTTTAGGAGCTAAAAATTTTGTTCTCGCACAAAATGATGTCAAACTTGGCAGGACTCTTAGTGCTGGAAATAAATTCTTTAGATCGGCAGCATATTTTATGACTGGGGAGCGCATGTGCAGTTCTCAATCCCCTGAGAGGCTAGAAACATATAAGAAAATGTTGAATTCTTTTGAACTTGGTCAAAAGAATTTAAAAACACCCGTACAACGAGTAGATGTGCCATTTGGTGAAACTAAACTACCTGCTTTGTTTTACCCAGCGGAAGGTTCCTCCGCTAATAAACCAGCCCCATGTATTATACATTTTGATGGACTGGACGTTATGAAAGAATTCCTATTTCTAATAGGTTTGCCACAAGAATATGCAAAACGCGGCATATCAACTCTACTGTTGGATCACCCTGGTGTAGGTGAAGCACTAAGAATACATGATTTGAAGCTTACTCCTGAAACAGAAATACCAGCTAAGGCAGCTCTAGATTATCTAGAAAAAAGAAAAGATATAATAAATGGAAAAATAGGAATAGCTGGAATTAGTTTAGGTGGGTATTACGCACCTAGAGCAGCTGGTTTTGAACCTAGAATTAAGTGTGTAATAGCCTGGGGTGCAATTAATGATTACGGATTAATTACTAAGGGTCGACTAGATGGCACTGGAACCAACCTATCTGTATCGCATTGGGAGGAACATATGCATTGGGTTCTGGGTACCAGTAAGAAAGAGGAAATATTAGAAGTGACATCAAAAATGACATTGGATGAAGCACTTCCTAATATCCGCTGCCCCATATTAGTTTTGCATGGTGAAAGTGATCGCCAAATTCCTGTAGATTTAGCAAAAAAAACCATTAGTGAGGCAACAAATAGTCCCAAAGCAGACCTAAAAATTTTTTCTGCTCAAGAGGGAGGCGTTGAACACTGTCAGGTCGACAACCCAAAAATAGCAATAGAATATATGGCCGACTGGGCCTCAGAGGTATTTGTTGTTAACACATAAACTACCTGGGAAATTAGGAGAAAAGAAAAAATGGTAAAACCGCAATTAAGAGGTGAACAGGGTTGGATATTTGATAATTTTCTGAT
>PTLG01000153.1 GCA_002937995.1 Alphaproteobacteria bacterium MarineAlpha3_Bin7
GATAAAAACGCTGCATAATAGGCATCATTGGAGAATACTAACGCTGCTTTTTCACTCATATCATGTCCGCCTATAATTCATATTATTAAATTGACTATTAGTTAGCTCTGAAGAAGACCATAACAAAAATTGTTAAAACCAATAGAACTAAAAAACATCTACAAACTTTTTTGATCCATAGGCCTAGTCAGGTGCCTAGCACTATCATCGACGTCCCCTATATTTAGCATTTCAGCCCCTCTTTCGAGCGATATAGTATTAGTTTCTTCCGAGTCAATGCCACTTAACTGCCTTCGTGATTTATTAAGATTCCTAGTCGTGATCTGCGCCAACCTTTTTGCACCATAAATCTCATATATTTCTAGGGCTTTGTTTAACGATTTGAGAGAATCCTCTATCAAGTTTTTATCCCTTAGCTTCCTTCCCAACAAAAACTGAGCAGATCCAAGATTATTTTGAGTAGCAGCCCAACTCAAAGGAGTTTCATTACGTGTTCTGACCTCTAGTGCCTCGTTGCAACACTTTATAGCCAGTTCAACTGTCTCATTGCTTCCCGCCATATCCCCCCATATTTGAAGTGTTTGGGCCAAATTATTTTTTATTTCACTCCATTTTATTGGGTCGACTTTTTTGGAGATAATTTTCAAGGCTGCCTGAAAACAAAATACACTTGGCTTAATATTTTCTATGCTACCTTCCAAAACATCTATTCTATAATATGCTGTTCCCATTCGATTCTGTAGCAAAGACCACTCCCAGGGAAATTTATTCTTTGTTAAAATTCGGGAAGCATCTGTGTAGTTCTTGAGAGCAGATTTAATCAAAGAAACCGATCTTTTTCTCTCTCCTAGCATATGAACTAACCTACCGTAATGGTAAGACGCATTGGCAAATTCCATAGAATCTGTGTCATTAACGTTAGTGGCAGATTTATAGCGCTTTTCAGCCTCATTATACCATTTTTCGTCCCCTGTATTACTACCCAGTGTACTTAAAATATTACCAATACATACTTGAACCGCTGACTTGTCTAAATCACCTATAACACCTGCGATGATTTCATCAAACTCTTCAACAGTATCCATATTTGACATTAAATTAGCATGGACCATCAACCGCGAGGCTTCCGATCTTGGTACTATTGCAGATATTACAGAGAGAACTATTAGTTTTTCATATAATTCCGAATAATTTGCTGGTAATGGCAAGCGATCAGATACCAAAAATTCCCCCGCCCTGTCTTCGCCCATTTTTCTTGAAAGAAAGTGAATATTTAGATTGTTAGAAATTTCCTCTACTCTGCCAAATAATAATAAATCAGCATCCTTTTTAATAAGAACACCTCTCCCATTAAGAGAAAAATTTTGGATATTTTCAAATAAATTTTGATGACCGTAATTTTGCTCTACGTTACTAAAAATGGTTGCATTTAGTTCAAGAGCCATATTTAGAACCTTAAAAAGTCTCTCACTATTTGCGCCTAAATTATCTCCAATTAGTGTTCCGATACCAATTTGGAACACTCTATTTTTATTCCTCCGGCGAGCAATTAATCCCCCTATCAATCCCCAAACGCCTTTTTTATCTCGAGCCTCGTCTAATATTTTTCTGGAATCTGCCGTAACTAGCGGTCGGCCATAAGACTTCAGGCTATCTGTGAGACTATTTACCTGCTTTTTTGCGTCCTCTTCATCGACTCTCAGTTCCTGGCTTGTCTGTGGACCCAACACTTGGACTAAGACCTCTCCTAATGCCCGAGCAGTTACACTTCGTTTATAACTGTCAACGACATCAATTTGACCAAACACCTCACCTGGAGATAACAGTTCTAATTGGATGAAATCATCTGAAGTTTTCTTTAATATTTCTATTTGCCCAGATAATAGCAAAAAAGTGGCTTCCGCTCTCTCACCTTCGCGAAAAATACAAACTCCATCATCAAACTTAATTGGTGCGCCCACTAAATCACCTTCTTAGTTATTTTTCTATCAAACTGGATAGGCCAATTTCTGGTCACTTTGTATAGAAAGGTAAGAAAATTAAGTTTCTATTAGGTAAACAAAAATTAATTATTATAAAACAATGAAAATTCTATTTAATAGGCACTATAGGATTTTTCCTCAATAAGCCCGGAACCTAGTGTATTATTAATTTTACGTTTTAAATTAGCTCTCTTGTCATTTTCCTTATAAACTGCCCTAGCTAGTTCTATAAAATCTGTGTCAAATGTTCTACTCGCCTCGTGCAGCCTTATTTTATCTTCAATGGCCCAGAGAGTTTCATTTACCTGTTGAAGTTCATCCATAATTAATCTCAATTCATTTGTAATTTTCACACCTTCGTGCAAAGAATTAGTAAGTAACTCCAGTTCCTTATTTACATTCTCCAATTTCGAAATATCTTGGATTTTATCAGCTTTTATTTGAAGAATCGTTATTTTATCAATCAATTCACCGGGAGATACATCAATCTTTATTGAATCCAATTTCATATAAATATCTTACTCTTGTCCTTCATAAAATTGCCTAATATTTCCATCTTCAATATGAATTGTACGCGTGGGAAAGGCCATACTTGAGCCAGCATTTTCTACAATTTCAATGAAGGCAAGCATATGCTCTTCAACTATGCTCCTAAAACCCTCCCAGTCTGTTGTCTTGGTAAAGTAATTTACATTGATATCTATAGAAGATGCACCAAAACCAACCATATGAACCATTTGAGTAACCGAGTGATCAACCCTGTCGTCAGAGGCAATAAATTCTCTTAGTTTAACCAATATTGTTTTAAATTGTTCATTGGAGGTACCATATACTAATCCTATATCCATCTTTATTCTCCTATTTGGAGCTCGAGACCAATTTATTATGGGTTCGGCGGCTATTACTCCGTTTGGTACCGTCTGAATTGCTTTGGAAAATTTTCTTATCTTTACAGTGGAAAGTGTAACTTCTTCTATTATGCCTTCACCAACAGATGGGGTCTCAACCCAATCCCCAACTCTAAAAGCTCGATCCACAATTAATAACTTTATTCCTCCAAAAACATTTGCCACGGCATCTTTTGCCGCAAAAGCAAAGGGTAGGGATAAAACCCCTATTCCAGCAAAGTAAGGCCAGGGATTAATACCCCACTGAGCTAAAACCGCAACTACACCAGAGCCAACAACAAATACTTTCAGGCCCTTTAGGAGGTAGTCCCTCACCTCAGACGCAACTGCTCCTGCTAGTTTAACCAAAAATTTATCAAATAGCCTGGAAATAGGGTCCAAGATTCGATAGATCGTCCAAAAGATAGTAAAAGCGACCAGAGATCTTAGTATTTGTACCAGAACTTCCTCAAATTCTTCGGGTAGCGGCATCCATTCCAAGAAAAAATACAAACCCAGAATTAAAAAAAGAAACATTAGGGGCTGTTGCAAGGCAACTAAAATATGGTCGTCTAGATCTGTCTTTGTTTTTTCTACTAGCTTTTTTAGATATCCAATTACTACTCTTACAAAAAATCGGCGTAAAAGTAGGAATAAAAGCAGTACGATTACAGCTATTATTAATTGACCTACTGAGACCCCTATAAAGGTCTCATTTAATACCGATATAAAAACTTCCGATAGATTCATAGCACCAGGACACTAATTTTTTTCATACTGATAACGTTAATATATATTCATAAAACCTAAATTTTACATAAACAACTATTAGTTCGATTAGAGTGTAAAGATTTCTCCATCAATGTAAGCTTTATGGCTACAATAAAATAACCACTCCAAATCAAAAGATGGTTTTCAAAACTATATTCCTATTTGCAACTCAATTGTTATTATGAATAACAATTTGAGATTTCATAAAATTGAGATCCCTTATACTTTCAACTTCAAGTAGTTGTTTTGCCACACTATATGCAAACCCCGCTCTAGCCATTGAACGAAGATCCTTCTCCCTATATTCGCTTCGGTTATTGGGGTGACGATAGGGGCCCATTTTACGACGTTCAAGAAACCTGATTGCAGCTGTGAAATCGGGATCTACAATTTGTTTTTCCAGGTTTTTGATACTTTCATCTATTAGTTTTTTTTCTACACCCTTGTTTTCTAGTTTTTTCCTAATCATAAGTTTTGAATTACCTTGATTATTAAAAATTACAGCTTTCCTATCCGCAAATTCTTTATCATCTATTATTCCTATAGTTTTTAGTTTTTCAACGATCTCTTCTATCCAATTGTTAGTCACATCCCAATCGAATGGCTGGACTTTTTGTGCCCTAAAAACACGTTTTAATAAAACACGTTTCAAATTTTCTGATGAAGAGGAATAACGTTTTAAATAATGATAGGCCGCTTTTTCCAAATTTTGGAAGCTAACTTGCCAAATTACTGGAGAGTTTTTTTTCGCCAAGAGAATAACCTCAGTCAAACAAGTTTAATTTTCGTTACTAAAACAATTATTAGTTAATAAGCTCTTGGCAATAACATTTTCAAATTATATATGGATAAAGATAAACTAAAATATTAACAAAAATACTGAGCTCAACTAAATAAGATGGCAATATTAACAAGGCCAAGACTAGGGAAAAAAAACTGGATAGGATTAACCACCCTATACAAGAGAGAAATTTATCGATTTTTTAAGATATACATACAGACTATTTTTGCTCCCGTAATTACTACCCTTGTATTTTTTATCATCTTTTCTTTGGCGATCGGACGGCTCCGAGACAACATAAATGGCATCGATTTTATGGAATTCTTGGCACCAGGTTTAATTATGATGGCTGTTATCCAAAATTCATTTGCAAATGCTTCGTCGTCAATAATGGCTGCAAAAATGCAAAATAATATTATTGATACTTTAATGCCGCCTCTCACAGCTGGCGAATTAGTAATCGCCTATACGGCTGGAGGAATTACTAGGGGTATAACTGTTGGTGTTACAGTCAGCCTAGTATTAGCATTTTTTGTTGAAACTAAAATATATAACCTACTAGGAATAATTTATTTTGCCTTTGCGACCTCGATGATGATGTCTTTGCTAGGAATAATTGGGGGCATTTGGGCTGACCGTCACGACCACATGACGGTGATCAACAGCTTCATAATAACGCCACTATCTTTTCTTAGTGGCACCTTTTATTCTATCGATAGCCTGCCAGAACAAATAAGAAGCTTTGCTTTTTTTAATCCATTTTTTTATGCAATTGATGGCATGAGATCTGGATTTATTGGCCACTCTGATGGACCAATTCTTATTGGTGTATTAGTTTTGTTTTTTCTCAATCTTTTGCTCTGGTTTGTTGCTTATAGATTTTTTGCTACGGGCTATAAACTTAGGATCTAGAGCTTTGAATTCTCCAGAAACAGGAAAGAATATTTTAGTGGGGATAAACTGGGTGGGACTAAAAACCCTTTATCTTAGGGAGGTCCAACGATTTTTAAAAATAATAGGTCAAACAATTCTTGCCCCTGTCATCACAGTGCTATTATTTCTGGCAGTATTTGGCATAGTTTTTGGATCTGAACGAAATGTAGCTGGACTAGAGTATCAGTTTTTTTTAGTTCCTGGATTGATAATGATGGCCACCCTCCAATCTGCTTTCGCAAATACCTCCACTTCAATTATTCAACAAAAAATCCACGATAGTATTTTGGACCTTCTTGTAACACCTCTGAATTCCATAGAAATTGCTATTTCTCTTATCTTTGGCGGGGTAACCCGGGGCGTGTTGGTTGCCCTTTCCACCACCATCTCACTAAGTCTCTTTGTTTCGATAGAAATTTATAACCTGTGGTTTATATTTATTCACTTATTTGCTTCAACAATTTTGATGTCATCCATTGGAATGATAACTGGCATTTGGGCTGAGAAATTTGACCACGTATCTACTATCAGTAATTTTGTAATTTTACCTCTCTCATTTCTAAGCGGCACATTTTTCCCTATTGAGCGCTTTCCCGTGATTATAGAAAAACTCAGTTATTTTAATCCATTTTTCTATATACTGGATGGGTTTCGATACGGATTCACAGGAGTTTCACACGGGTCCCTCTCAATAGGTATTACTGTTGTTTTAATCACTAACATCTTTGTAATTTCCTACGGAATCTTTCTGATTCATATAGGGTATAAATTAAGGGCATAAATATGATGGAACAGATATACAAACGAACACA
>PTLG01000154.1 GCA_002937995.1 Alphaproteobacteria bacterium MarineAlpha3_Bin7
GCAGATAGATTAGATGAGACACTAGAATTTATGTCAGCGTGTGGAATAAATTCTGAGTCAACAAGAGAAATAGCTGAGACCGATTTTTATACTTCGCATGAGGCGTTGCTCTTACCATATGAAGAAGCGATGACTCGGGTAGATTCTCTTTCAGGAGATTGGTATGACACATCTGCACATATGCTATGGGTTGGGGATCGAACGCGCCAATTAGAAAATGCTCACCTTGAATTTTTGAGTGGTGTTTCTAATCCTTTAGCCTCAAAGGTCGGACCAACAACAGATAGTGATGAATTGCTTACCCTAATTGATAAGCTGAATCCAAATAATGAGCCTGGGCGACTTACACTTATTTCAAGAATGGGAGCAGGTGAGGTTACTAAATATCTCCCAGATTTAGTACACAAAGTCAAAGAAGAGGGAAGAGTGGTAATTTGGTCTTGTGATCCGATGCATGGAAATACAATAAAAAGCAATAATGGATATAAAACTAGACCATTTGATAGTATTTTGAAGGAGGTTTCTGAGTTCTTTAAGGTCTTAAACGGGGCAGGCTGTTACCCTGGCGGGGTTCATTTTGAACTAACAGGCCAAGATGTGACCGAATGTGTGGGTGGGGCGCAAGCTATAACTGAAGCGGACCTATCAAGTCGTTATCATACTCACTGTGATCCGAGGCTAAATGCCAGACAGGCCCTGGAGCTAGCATTTTTTATTGCCGACTCTTTGAAAGAAGAACGTAAAACTACCGAGCCAAAATCTCTTAAACCTTCTAGGGTAGTTGGCCTTTGAAATAATATGGGTCGTTTATGATGAACCAGTCTAATCCCCAAGATTTACAGAGAGAATCTAAAGAGGAATCGGATATTGAGTTGTTTGGCATAGACGAAGTGCGTAGCTTGGTTCAAGGTTCTGACCATCTGGGAAATGAGCAAAAAGTTGTTACCCGTTTTCCACCTGAGCCTAACGGTTATTTGCATATTGGTCATGCTAAGTCTATCTGCCTAAATTTTGGCATAGCTCAGGCAAATAATGGTGACTGCCATTTGAGGTTTGATGATACAAATCCTGTCACTGAGGATATAAAATATATTTCTTCCATTGTTGAAGATCTAGCTTGGTTGGGTTTTGGTTCTGGCAAACCGAAACATTTTACATCAGATTATTTTGATCAATTGTATGAATGGGCAGAGTATTTAATAAAAAACGGCGATGCCTACGTTGATGACCTATCCCCGGATGAAATAAGAGAATATCGAGGAACATTAGAAACTGTGGGTAAAGAAAGCCCTTATAGAGAGAGGGGTATCAATGAAAACCTTGAGTTATTCAGAAAAATGCGGGAAGGAGAATTTGAACAAGGCTCAAAGGTGTTGAGAGCAAAGATAGATATGGAAGCGGGAAACCTTAACTTAAGGGATCCTATCATTTATAGGATTATTAATGTAGATCATCCTAGAACAAAAAACAGTTGGCGGATATACCCGACTTATGATTTTGCACATGGACAATCTGATGCAATAGAGGGTATTACTCACTCTCTATGTACCCTCGAATTTGAAGATCATAGGCCACTCTATGATTGGTTATTAGATCATCTGCCAGTTTCTATTCGTCCGAAACAAATAGAATTTTCAAGACTAAATATGACGCACACGGTCTTATCAAAACGAAATCTAAAGTATTTAGTCGATGAAGGCCTAGTATCTGGTTGGGATGATCCAAGGATGCCAACGTTGTCTGGACTAAGACGTAGAGGTATTCCGGCTGACGCTATAAAAACATTTTGTGTAGGTCTGGGTGTTACGAAGGCTAATAGTACTGTTGAAATGGCGGCTTTCGACGCGTGCGTTAGAGAATATCTAAATGAAAATGCACAAAGAAGGATGGCAGTCATTGATCCATTAAAAATAATACTAGAAAACTTTGAAGAAGGAAGGATAGAGCAACTCGAGGTCGAAAATAGCCCTAAGAGTGAGAGTTTTGGAACAAGAAATTTAACTTTTTCAAGGGAAATATATATAGATAGAGAAGACTTTATGGAAGATCCCCCAAAAAAGTTTTTCCGACTATCACCTGGAAAGGAGGTGAGGCTGAGGTATGCATATTTAATTAGGTGTAAGGAAGTGGTTAAAGACACGGAAGGGAAAATTATTGAATTGAGGTGCACTTACGACCCTGAGACCAAGGGCGGGAGTGCACCTGATGGACGAAAAGTCAAAGGTATATTGCATTGGGTATCTTCCCATGATGCCATTAACGCAGAAATCAGATTTTACAGTAAATTATTTAATACTGAGCAACCTGGAAAATCTGCGGAATTGATTGATGATTTAAATAGAGAATCTATTCTTGTACACAAAAACTGTAAATTGGAACCATCTTTACTTAAATTTGGTTGCGAAGAGACCGTACAGTTTGAGCGATTGGGTTATTTTTGTAAAGATACAGACTCGTCACAAATCAACCCTATTTTTAATCGGACCATAGAATTAAGAGATACTTGGTCAAAGTTAAATCCTAGTAATATTTCTTGAAGACAAAATTTATTGCCTAATTTCCAAATAATGACCTTAGGCCAGTCTCTGATGCTTCACAAATTCCTTTTTCAGTAATTAATCCAGTTATCAGTCGCCCAGGTGTTACATCAAAAGCATAATTGGCTGATTTACTAAAACTTGGGGTAATACGAAGTTGCATGCTGTCGCCATTTTCCCCCAAACCAGATATTTTTTCTACTTCTGATACATCTCTCTCCTCTATTGGTATTTCTGATATACCATCAGAAATACCCCAGTCGATAGTACTAGATGGTAGTCCCACATAAAATGGGACTTGATTATCTTTGGCAGCTAGTGCCTTTAGGTAAGTTCCGATTTTATTACATACGTCACCGGTGAAGGTGGTTCTATCAGTGCCCGTAATACACATATCAACAAGACCATGCTGCATGAGGTGTCCCCCTACATTATCAACAATTATCGTGTGATCTATTCCCTCTTTACCTAATTCCCAGGCTGTTAAGTAAGATCCTTGATTCCTAGGCCTTGTCTCATCTACCCAAACGTGAATTGGGATATTTTGTTCATGGGATTTATATATTGGAGCTAGAGCGGTACCCCAATCTACTGTTGCCAACCAACCAGCATTACAGTGTGTTAAAATATTTACTGGGCCATTTCGGTCCTTTTGTTCCCAAATGTCCTTGATTATTTGAGAGCCAAAATTACCAATTTTTGAACAACAATCTATATCCTCGTTGCAAATCTGAAGCGCGTTATAGTAGGCCGCCTCTTCCCGGGCTTTTTCCGGTAATACCGTCAACTTTGCGACCATGCGATCTACTGCCCACTTTAGATTTACGGCAGTGGGGCGGGCCGCGAGAAGAGAAATACTGCAAGTTTCTAAACTTTTGTTTGATGGGTCGGTACGCATTGCTAATGCCACTCCATATGCAGCAGTCGCTCCAATCAGTGGTGCCCCACGAACCCACATGTCTTTGATCGCATTTACTGCATCGTCAACTGTTTCCAGTGAGGTTATAACAAACTTATGAGGAAGCTCTCTTTGGTCAATAATCTTAACACGCCAACCGTCCTCCGCTAACCAAATGGTTCGATATGGAACGCCATCAACTCTCATTAGTTTAGTCTACTCGTCAAGTAACACACGGCCAGCTACTGTTGATAATTTTTTTATCATTTTAGGGTCTCGTGCCTCTGGGGCTGTGATTAAGGCATTATCTAAAGCACTCTGACAACCCTGAGAGCAAGATGACCCTATATTTTCAAATATACGAGGAATAACCTCTTTCACAAGATTACGGGCATTCTGAGCATTATCTGATAAGACCTTTATTATTGTATCTACTGATACATGGTCGTGTCCAGGGTGCCAACAGTCATAATCTGTAATCATACCAACGGTTGCGTAACATATTTCTGCCTCTCTAGCTAGCTTAGCTTCTGGCATGTTGGTCATACCAATAATATCGCAACCCCAGTTTCTATATAAGTTGGACTCAGCTAGTGTTGAAAACTGTGGGCCCTCCATAGCCAAATAGGTACCTCCCCGAACTTTTTTAATCAAAAGCTTTTTACACCCTTCTTCAATTATATCTCCAAGATCTGAACAGACTGGTTGTCCAAAACCAACATGAGCTACCAGACCAGTGCCAAAAAACGATTTTTGTCTGGCAAAAGTTCGATCAATAAATTGATCAACAATTACAAAGGTGCCAGGGGATAGGTCGTCTTTAAAGGAACCGCAAGCGGACAAAGAAATTATCTTACACACACCGGATTTTTTGAGTACATCTATATTAGCTCGATAATTAATCCCACTTGGTGGTATTTTATGCCCTCGGCCATGCCGAGGAAGGAATGCTACTAATTGATTATTAAGTTCACCAAATAAAAGTTCATCGGAGGGCTCCCCAAATGGGCTACTAATTTTTTTCCAATAGGTATTGGAAAGCCCGTCAATATCATAAACACCACTTCCTCCAATAATCCCAATAATGTTATCTGTGGTATTCAAAATAATTATTCCGATGTAATACTAACTTTCTTAATTATAACTGGTGTCGTTGGCACATCGCTATATGGACCTATCGATCCTGTGGTCACTCTAGATATTCGGCCAACAACATTCATACCATCAATTACTCTTCCAAAGGCAGTATAACCCCAACCTTGTGGACTCTTATCGGTGTGATCTAAAAATTTGTTATAGACAACATTAACAAAAAATTGGGACGTTGCCGAGTGAGGGTCGGAGGTTCGAGCCATGGAAATTGTACCTCGTTTGTTAGCTAGAGCAATATCCGCTTCATTTAAAATGGGGTCAAAGGTCTCTCTTTCTTTCATATCTGTGTCAAAGCCGCCGCCTTGGATCATAAATTTATTAATGACCCTATGAAAAATAGTTCCGTCATATAGACCTTCCCTAGCATATTTTAAAAAATTTTTAACAGTTTCTGGAGCTTTTTTTGGCTCTAATTGTACAGAAAAACCACCCATTGTAGTTTCAAAGGCAACTATTGGCTTGGTTTGAGACATTGTTTCACTAGCCCACATTACATAAATGAAAAAAGGAACAAATTTGAATAACAAAAGAAATCGTTTCAAAGAGTTTTCTGTGTATGGCATTAAATTCATATTCAGTAGAATAACAACCTAGTTTCTATCACACTAACTTTAGATTAGAAAAAGTTTTGTCATAATATTACCTTTAAGGTGCTTAATGAATATCAGCCCAAATTTTTCGTTTGAGAGCAAATAACAAGGCGGTCAGAACAATAAGAAAAATCATGACCTTAATACCTAATCTTTTACGTTCCTCCATTTCTGGTTCAGCTGCCCATGCTAAAAAAGTCGAAACGTCTAAAGCCATCTGTTTTACAGTTGCTTTTGTACCATCGGCAAATTCGACAGCATCTTCAGCTAGTGGAGAAGGCATAGCGATCTGATTACCAGAATAATAAGTATTATAATACATTCCGTCGCCAAGATTAAAGCCAGCTGGTGCATCTACGTATCCAGTAAGTACTGCAGCAATATAATCTACACCAGTAGAGTGAGCTTTTGTGGTTAGTGATAAATCGGGTGGTAGTGCGCCATTGTTAGCTACCCTTGCTGCATTTTCATTTGGATATGGTTTCTTTAATTTGTCAAAGGGCTTGCCAGGTCGAACTAAAACTTCTCCGCCCTCGTCATGAGTTTCTCCCTCATCATTGGGCCCAGCTGGGACCTCGTCTTCCGAAGCTATAACCTTGACCTGTGAGGCAGAAAACCCAATATCCACTAGATTGCGATAATAAATTTGGTTCAGGGAATGGCAACCAGCACAAACTTCTTTATATACTTGCCAACCTCTTTTAAGTTGTTTTCTATCAAAGCTCCCGAAAGGTCCTTTAAATGACCACGAAAGTTTTGGAGGAGGTGTAGCACCACCAGCCGCTAAAGACTGGTTTATAGGCGAAACCAGCAATATAAAAAGAAATGCTGTTACAAAGACGCTGATTAAAATCTTCATTCTGCAGCCTCCCCTACCTTTTCATCATTACCAAGCACTGCTTCACTAATGCTAGCTGGCAGGTCTTTG
>PTLG01000155.1 GCA_002937995.1 Alphaproteobacteria bacterium MarineAlpha3_Bin7
GCAGCATCTTTTGAAAATAAAAATAACACAGATAACAATACAGTTTGTTTGGCAACGGCCCATCCTGCAAAATTCCCTGATGCAATAAAGGATTCTGTCGGTTTTTCTCCGGAAGTTCCCAAACAGTTAAAGAAAATATTTCAAAAAGAGGAAAAATTTACTGTCCTACCAAATGATTTTGGGGAAGTTAAAAATTTTATCCTTAAAAATAACAACTGATAATAACGCATATAATTTTAATTAACTGACTTAGCCTAAGCGTGCCCAATATTATTTGAGAGCATTAAAGGATCAACACCCAAGCGCCCAATTGCAACTTCCCACTTTTTATCCAGCTCGGTGTCAAAAATAAGTTCCTTGTCTCCAAAAACTTGGAGCCAGCCATTTGCTTTTAGTTCCAAATCTAATTGCCCAGGACCCCAGCCTGCATACCCAAGTGCCAATATACTTTTCTCGGGCCCGTCGCCCTTGGCTATAGCCTTCAATATGTCCACTGTAGCTGTCAGCGCCAAACCATCCTCAACCTCAAGGGTAGCATCCTGACAATAGTCGGAAGTATGGAGCACAAAACCTCTTCCTGCGTCTACGGGTCCACCAAAATG
The DNA here is from genome assembly GCA_002937995.1 of Alphaproteobacteria bacterium MarineAlpha3_Bin7. Lineage (GTDB taxonomy): Bacteria > Pseudomonadota > Alphaproteobacteria > Rhodospirillales > UBA2165. The sequence goes on from PTLG01000155.1 coordinate 603, forward strand.
TATGGGTACACCGTCGCCCTTGTTTATTCCGTTAATATTTAACTGGCCCATTAATTCCTCAAAACTTAATGAATGGAGCTGCTGGTTTAAAACCAATCCCATTGCGCCTTCTTCATTGTGGGCACACATATAAATTACTGTCTTCGCAAAACGTTCATCTTGCATAGCAGGCATAGCAACCAACAATTGTCCAGTGATGTAAGAGTCCTTGATCAAATTGTCACCAATCGTTTTAACAGTTTCCAATTATTAAGACTGTATCGCTCACGCCCAAAATAGACTAGTACTTTTGTGTTTAAAGATAACAACAAAACTAAATATTGATATATAGAAGAGATAGCCATATTTAAGATAGATTAAAAGTATATTTTAGCAGTGGCTGGCTGATTGAATAGATTTTCAACATTTTTGAGATAATTATGCGTTTTGTACTCATTTTTTTTATTCTTATTTTAGGCTTTAATAAGTCAGTTTGCCACTTAGCAGCTCAAAATATCCCTGCCGTTGGCTCGAATTGGTTTTCTACAGAACATGGCCAGGTAAGAATTGTATCAGCTTCCACTGGATACACTGAAGATAACAAAATTCTTTTGGGACTTCAGTTTCAGCTAGCTAAGGATTGGAAAATATACTGGAAACAACCCGGTGAATCAGGCCTGCCGCCAAAATTAGATTGGTACAATTCAACCAACATCAAAAAGGCTACTGTAAATTGGCCAATGCCAATTAGATTTGATAGCCAAGGACTAAGTACAATTGGTTACCAGGATGAAGTTATCTTACCAATAGAGATAGTAGTGACCAATAGCAAAAAACCTTTAATTTTGAAGACAAAATTAAATTATTTAACCTGTAACAAGATCTGTATCCCCTACGAGACAAAGCTTAATTTGGATATTATGCCTTCAAAGCCACAACCGACTAAACATTCACAGCTAATAAAAAGTTTTTTCGATAAGGTCCCTAAAAATGATGAACGAGGCACGATTTCTACAAAAACTCTGCGGGTTTCCCCGGGGGCTATTAAGGTTGGAAACAATACAATTGAAGGAACATTAATTGCAGAATTTGAATCCCTAAAAACTTTTAGTCGGCCAGATGTTTTTCTCGAGGGACCTAACAGTATCTTATTCTCAGAACCGACAATAGCCATGTCGAAAAATCAATCCACCCTTAAGGCACTGATACCCTTTGAAATTGATACTACGGATAACTCCATTGCCGAGAATATTACCTTTACTATTGCAGATAAAACTTTTGGTTTATCAAAGAGAGAGCTAGTTGAATTTTCTATACCCAAGTTTGGTATAACCAAAACTACTGGACTATCTTTTGTTCTAATAATCGGGTTAGCATTCCTGGGGGGATTAATCTTAAATCTGATGCCGTGTGTTTTACCTGTACTCGCCTTAAAAATGTTTAGTTTTTTATCAACAAGTGCTGAGAAAACCCAAAAAATTAGAATAAACTTCCTATATACTTCCTTTGGCATCATCTTCTCATTTTTAGGTCTCGCGACAACTGTTTTAATTTTAAATAGGATCGGAGCGACTGTAGGCTGGGGAATTCAGTTCCAACAACCTTGGTTCATCATTGGCTTAGTAATTATTGTAAGCCTATTTTCCCTGAATGTTTTTGGCCTCTTTGATATTCGTTTACCAATTTGGTTAAATAATTTCTTAAACAAAGACAAGAGTGGCGACGAAAATAATAATAATTTTCTTAAACATTTTGGCACTGGCGTTTTTGCTACACTACTTGCGACACCATGCTCAGCACCTTTTGTAGGTACAGCGGTTGGTTTTGCTTTAGCAGGGACACCGCTTGAAATCTTTTCAATCTTTTTTGTTCTAGGTATTGGAATGAGTACCCCATTTCTTCTGGTAGCAGCTTTCCCCTTTCTCGCTCGTAAATTACCACGCCCAGGAAAATGGACTAGATACGTAAAGTACTTTCTTGGACTAGCCCTAGCAGCGACCAGTGGTTGGTTGGTTTTTATAATATCTTACCAACTATCTCCCAATGCAGCCATTGCACTATCATTGGTGATCCTATTAATTTGCCTTATTCTAATATTTAGGAATGTCTTAAAAATCTTCCAGGGGTTTACTGGAAATATAGTGATAACGTGTGGATTGATATTTGCCTTTCTAATACCCACAATAATAAATTCAGATCAAAATGTGCTGGAAGTAAATACACCCAAAGCCTATTGGGCAGATTTTGAGCCTAATAAGATACCAAGTTATATAGAAGAAGGGAAAATAGTTTTTGTCGATTTGACTGCCAAGTGGTGTGTGACTTGCCAGTTTAATAAGAGACTTGTTTTGGATCGTAAAATAATAATAGAAAAATTATCAGACAAAAATAAGGTAGTAGCGATGAGGGGTGATTGGACCCAACCTGACCTCCGTATCTCGTCATACCTAAAAACTTTCGATCGCTATGGTATTCCGTTCAACATAATTTATGGACCAAACTCAAAGTCTGGAATTGTCTTACCAGAACTATTAACGGTCAACAATGTACTAGAAAAATTTAGACAAGCGAAACAAAAGAATTAGTATTTTTCTTATTGTTTAGATTGGGGATCTTGTGCAAGAGATGACTCGACCCTTAAGTTGTAATAATTGCCACCAAATATCATAATGGCTCCTAAGACAACAGCGTAATCAAAAGCCTCATTATAAAAAAGAATTCCAATAATTATAGCTAAGGGTAATCTCAAAAAATCAATGGGCATAATAACTATGGTGTCGGCGTAGACTAAAGCTCTAGTCAGGCAATAGTGAGCTCCTAAAGCAGAGACGCCAACTAAAATCATCCAGTGTAAATCATTCCAATCTGGCTGAACCCAAACACTCAGCCCAGGGTAGAGACCAATAATTATATGAACAAGATTCATATAAAAAAGTACAGTAACTGGACTATCATTACCCGATAAAACCTTCGTCACCACGTAGACTACGGCAAAGCCCAACGCTGCCCCCAATACGGCTATTGTTGCCACATCAAAAGTATCTAATCCGGGTCTGAGAATAATCAACACTCCACAAAAGCCAAAAATTAAGGCTATCGCTCGACCTCGATTAAATTTCTCATTTAGGGCAATTACGGCAATCAACGCAACCCAAATAGGCGAAGTAAATTCTATTGCAAAAACAGTTGCTATTGGCAAAAGAGAAACACCTAAAAACCAGGCACTCTGACTTGCATAGTGAACACAATTTCTAAATATATGAAGCTTTAAATGGGTTGTTCTCGGTATTTTTATGCCAAACCCAAAAATAATAATCAATAATACTATAAAGGCAACTGAACCTCGAATCAGCATTATTTGAAAAACATTCATGGTGTCAGAGAGTTCCCTGCCGCAAACAGCTATTAGGACAAAACAACTAACCGTTGCAGCCATCCAAAACATACCCAAAATAGATTTTGGAAGTACCTTCATTAAAAATACGCTGGCTTAAATTCTTTCTGACAACCAAATTGCTAATCTAGAGCCTTTCTTGATAGCTCGGGTTAGCAATTGATAACCTGGGGTCTCTTTTGCTCCTTCACTTAAAGCAATTTCCTTATGATTTACTTCATCAAGTTTGAATTTTTCAAGAGTTTCGCGAAGTTCGTCATATTCTTTAGCACCTAGGCTTGCTATCTGCTTTTCGTAATGCTCTTCAATCACTTCCTCAACAGCTACAGTGCAAGCCATAGCAGCATTTTTACCCAAACGAGCCGTGCTTGCTCCTAGTGCAAAACCCGCAATATGCCAAATGGGAAATAATGCTGTTGGGCGAACCCTCTTATCTATCATCAACTTATTAAATGCATCTAAATGCACCTGCTCGTGCTCTTTCATTTCCTGCAAAACAGGGCCGTCAGTCGTATCCCCAAGAATAGAGAGCTGGCCCTCATAAATTCGCTTGGCTCCGTACTCGCCCGCTTGATTCACTCTTATCATACGGTCTATCAAAACATTCGTTTTGGCCTTATTAGACCTTTGCTTGTTTTTTTTCATGAATCTCTCACTTTTTCAGCCTCACTGCACTGTATAGAGAGATGATCGAAAGGGCTAGGGATAAAACTCCATTATAAATAGAAATTGATAAATTAAAAATTGTCCATTCAATTTCATTACAACTTTTTGGCATTGGATGCGCTAAGGATGAATGAAATTTTTCTAAAGTGTCTGGCAAGGCTTGTTTTGCACAACCGCCATAAGACCATAAGCCATATTCAACGCCGCTATGATAAAATGCTAGGAAAGAACTCACCAAAAATATGGAGGCAAAAAGCAAGGCTATTTTTTGTTTGTCATAAAAGCCTGAACCAATAGCTAAGGCAGCAAAAACAATAACAGCAATATAGGGAAATCTTTGATAAACGCATAGCTCACAGGGAAGCAGACTAAAGTAAAACTCGGCGATCAAAACTATAACAATTACAATTAAACTTATAATAAGCGTAATGGGAACCAACTGATGGACAAATAATTTAAAAAATTTATGCGGGAAATAGTTCATATAACAAACTTAACCAAAATAAAACTACCGAGGAGAAGAAAAATAAATGTAGCAAGCAACCAACCAAGATGACGTTCGATGAAACTTTTGATAGCCTCGCCATAGTACCACAATAGTGCAGCTACAAGAAAAAATCTGGCGCCTCTAGCAATAATTGAAAAAACAACAAAAACGACGATATCGATGCTAGAAAAGCCGCTCAAGATAGTAATCACTTTATATGGAAATGGAGTTATTCCCGCAATTAAAACAGCCCAAGCACCCCATTCATTATACTTTACTGCAAACTCAGAAAATTGGTTTGAAAAATTATAAAATTCAATTATTGGTCGCCCCACTTCTTCAAAAAGAAACACACCTATCAGATAACCAAAAAGTCCCCCAAGAACAGAAAATACTGTACAAACACCAGCTATCAACCAGGCCCTGTTCCTAGCAGCTATAATCATAGGTATAAGCATTACATCAGGAGGTATAGGAAATATTGAACTTTCAACAAAAGCTATTAAAGCCAATACAAATAGTGAATATTTGTGGCCAGCCAAAACTATAAGATAATTATAAAGCCTTAATAACATTCTATATACTTACTTCAGATTCGTTAAATTGACAGGGGCAAGCTTTAAAACCACCCCAAGTACATAACGACTAACAAATTGAATAAAACAACCTACCAGCATAAAATTCGTAAGAAAACACTTGGATGTATCGCTGAGATTTTATACCACTTAAAGAGTCAAAAATGGGCTATCCTCAAAAAATACATTAAAAATTGCACTTAAATTAGTTTGTTAGCATAGCAAGCTGAATGTAGAATGGGGTCAAACCTGCCTCGGTGGCGGAACTGGTAGACGCGCCGGATTCAAAATCCGGTTCTGGCAACAGAGTGAGAGTTCGAGTCTCTCCCGAGGCACCACTTCTTAAGTACTTCTCAGGTTACA
>PTLG01000156.1 GCA_002937995.1 Alphaproteobacteria bacterium MarineAlpha3_Bin7
TCTCCGATACGAGTAACTCAATAAATACTAGGTGAGTTTTTCATGGATATAATAGCTTTCGACTGGACGCTTTATTGGTTCATGTTTCCAGTAGCAATATGTGTGGCCACCTCAGCGATGCTTAGTGGAATTGGCGGTGCTGCCATATTCGCGCCTATTTTTATGATTATTTTTCCACTTCTTGGTCCGGAATACCCTTTTGAGTCCATTGCTGCGGCAATTGGGGTGGCATTGCTAACAGAGGTATTTGGGTTTTCTTCTGGTTTTGTAGGATATTACAGAAAAGGCCTAATAGATTTTCGGAGTGCTATTCCATTTATAAAAGTAGGGGTTCCCATAGGTATTATTGGCGCTATCTTGCTTGGAGTTTTAAGTGAATATGAGGAGGTTTTGCGCGGAAGTTATGCATTACTTATGCTAATTTTGTCCTATATAATTATAAAACACCACGGGCCTCACGATGCTGGGCCTAAAACAAAAAGTGAAGTAGATGGGTCTCTTAGGAAGACTAAGTTTAGGGTTATTAATGCGAAAGACGGTACAAAATATGAGTTTTCAATTCCTGTTCAAGGAAAAAAAGGGGGGTCCGCGACAGGATTGGGTGCCTTTCTAACAGGTTTGCTTGGTGTGGGCATAGGGGAGGTGGTGATGCCTCAGCTAGTAAAGCGTAACAATGTTCCCATACCAGTGGCAGCAGCGACATCAGTATTTATAGTGATAGTGGTTGTAGCTTCAGCATCTTTCACACAGATCTCCTCATTAATAGCAGAAGGCGGTATGGCTGCGGTACCCTGGAATGTAGTAGTTTATACAATACCAGCTGTTATAATTGGTGGGCAAATTGGACCACGTTTGCAGGGCAAGGTTTCCCAACGCACCATGGAGAAGGCTATAGGTTATTTGTTTCTGGTTGTCGGAATTTCCATGGGTTGGATTGCAATTCGAAATAGTTTTTTTTAAGGTTAGATTCCTAAATTAGCCAGTAAGTTGTTCAATTTGGTGTTACCTTTCGAGTACTTGCGAGCCCGAAAAACCCAATTTACTGTTCCGTGAACTGGAATATCATTAAAAAATGGAGAAATATATTCCCAACAGATGTCCCCAGATTTTGTAACTTCAAAAAGCCGACCATGATTACCTTCAACAATAAATGTATTGCCGTTTGCCAAGCGACACAATCCACTTATACGTGGTGAAAAGAATGTGATTTTTGGTTGGCCCGTATATTGCCAGACGACCTCTTTTGAGTCTCGGTTGATTTCGAGGATGCGAGAATGTTCAGGCGTGTATTGTTCAGAGCCATTTGCAAAGACGATAATATTTCCATTCTCTAATTGTTGGCAATCGTGTTGCCCCCCCCAACTTCGATCAGACATCTCCCAATCTATTTGATTTGTTTGACGGTTAATTAAAATCATAAGATCAAGTTGTCTAAAACTAACTAGGATATTTCCGTCTCTCTGAACGTGACAAGTGTTTGCATGGGCATATTCATGACGTTTGCTAGTAGGCCTGAGTGGATATTTGTCATAGGGAAAATGATCTTTAAGGCGCCATTCCCAAACAACTTCACCCTTTCGATTTACTTCTCGCAAAACATCTTCGTAGACACCACCATCTGGATGATCACTATCAGGCATGCCGCCCTTTATTCTTTTTGCTTCTTTGGTTGGTGTTAACTCCCAAGCTAAATAAACAACATTTCCACTAGGCGCCTGACAAAAATCGTGATGTTGCATATGGTCAGAATAATCCCAAACAATATTGCTACTTAGATCCAGTTCCACGATACGACCAGCGCCTGCAACTAGTCCTTTAATTTTAGGACCTTCTATAAGAGTTACGAGTATATTTCCATTCTCCTGCAGTTGACTATAGCAATTGCTCTTCCCAGGCAAACGCCACTGGTGAATAATATCCCCCCTCTCCCCCATCAAAAAACATTCCTTGCCTCCGGTCGAACCATATAAAACATAACCATCTTGGGTAAGGTTGTGGTCGTGCAATGTAACACCAAATTGCAGTGGTCTCATGGATTTTGCTCCCTAGTCATTCTTTTATGTTGCAAGAGTGGCCCCAATAAATAAAGGAAAAATTTAGCAGGTGATATTGATGCTTTACGACAATATAATCCCTAAGTAGGAATACGAAAAGCATAAGGATCTAAGCCCGAAACAATTGTGCTAGCCAAGGGTCAATAGTTGTGTATCTTGTGGTGTTTTCCAAATAAGGGGCTTATTTATGATTAAACTTTATCATATGCATACTTCAACCTGCTCAAAAAGGGTGCGCATAACATTGGCCGAAAAGAATTTAGAGTGGGAGAGTGTTCATATTGATTTAGCAAAGAGGGAACAAATTGAACCAGACTACGTAAAACTCAACCCCAATGGTGTCGTGCCAACATTGATTCATGGTGACAGAGTATTGAATGAGTCCAATGTAATAATTCAATATTTAGATGAGGTTTTTCCTGAGCCACCACTAACTCCGCCAGACCCCTATGACCGTGCTCAAATGAGAATTTGGATGGATATATTTGAACATCGCTTACATAAGAATATAAATATTGTTTCCTGGGTTAGACAAGAGCGATACAAAAGATGGGAGAATATGTCTGAAAATGAAGTAGAAGAAGTCCTAAATAAGCAACCTTCTCCTGAGAGGCGCGAACTTTTTCGAAAAAGATTAGCGAATGGTGTTTCTCAGGAAGATATTGAATTCGCCGAGGCTAGAGTCGCAGACGTATTAGACTTGATGGAAGATCGTTTAAATAGTGGCCCCTGGTTATGTGGAGACGCTATGTCACTTGCTGATATTAGCGTAGTTCCCTTTATCGAGCGGTTTGAAGCCAATAAAATGTCTAAATTAGTTGACTGGGTTTTGCGCCCGAGTTTGGGAAATTGGTGGCAGCGAATGCAACACACAAAGGGGTATAAAGAGGGCTTCTATTTTCCGCCACCTGACTAGGAATCTGTTCAGCTAAAAGGTAAACTTGCTGCAGGCTATTGAACAATGTCCATAGGCGTTGTTAAATTCTATTTGAACGACTTTCTCTATTTCTACCAGTATAGGGTCCAAGTTATTGCTTTGTCCAAATGACGTTTTGACAATTAAGCTGGAGAGTTCAGGGCCTAATCCCTTGTTTCTTGGATCACCATCATCCTGGTTGGCTGTTGGCGCACTAAAAATATCATTTTGTACGAAATTCTTGTTTTCAAAAATTAGATCAGGAATAAGCTTAGCTATTTCCATTATTTTTTGTCTAACGCTATCGTTGCTAATTTCTTGGTAAACTGTTTTATAAAAAAGTTTTTTTAACTCATTAATTCCTGGCTTTTTTCTCATTCCATAAAACATCAATTCAGCCAAACACAGAAGCCACATATTCTTAAACATAGACACTTCATTTTGGTTGAGTGCATTAAAGTCAAAATGGCTGTTTATTTTGGGGGTTTGATTGTAAACTCGGCTTAATGCCATATCGCACAGATCATCAAAAAGTTCGAACATGCCGTTATTCATTGACTCCACGTCAGTTTCAATCTGCTCACCATAACGAATAAGATTTATGTTGTGTTCGTTCAAATTAGTTTCCCTGTTTCTCTTAAAATTTACCCCAACAGACTTCTAAGGTGATTAATACCGAGCTTAGCAGAGGTTTTAAAATCCGGTATTCTCTCAATTTGAAGCGATAAATAGCCACTAAAGTTAATAGCTTGAAGTGAGCTAATTATATCCCGGAAAGGCACATGACCGCCACCAGGGTATTTCCTATTGCTGTCACTAATTTGCAAATAATGTAAGTAATCTCTCGCATCAAAAATACTAGCTGAAAAGGAAGTATCCTCTATATTCATGTGAAAAGTATCAAGCATAATGCCAATACCAGGGGAATCTATTTCCTTGCAAAAGGCAACGCCATCTTGTGCAGTAAAACCAAAATTGATACCTGCTCTATTTTGAGGTTCAAATAAAATCTTTGCTTTTTTCTCCGCGGCATATTGAGAACCATCCCTAAAGGCGCCATACATCCAGTCTAAAGACTGTGTTCTTTCAGAGCCGGACTTGAGCAAACCTCTAAATGATCCAATAATTACATCCACATTAAAATATGCAGCCAGGTCTATTGCCCCCTTTAGTCGTTTCATGCCCTCGTCCCTGATCTGTTTACTTTCATGGCACAGCCAGATTTTATCCTGAAAACCTATGGCCGCAGTATGGATAGATGCAACTTCTAGGTTTCGACTGGAAATTTCTTTTTTTAAGTTTTCAGGATCAATTTCCGTGGGTTGTCTAATTGAGACTTCTACCCCGTCGTAGCCCAAATCCGCTAACACGTCCAAATTTGGACCAAGTTCTCCCTGTTGAGCTGGTAAAAGAGGTGTATTAACTTCTGGAGTTGCCACGCTAAAACCAATTTTAATCATTGCTTTTCTGCCCCGTGTTTATTTAGGTTTATATTCTCTATCTAAATTTATTCAATGTTCAATCTTTTTCTTATCGTTTACATTTAATTTAAATACACGGAGACGAAAAATGAAAGATTTAGATTTGCATAGAGGTGGGTGTTGGTGTGGACAGGTTCGTTATGAAAGTTATGGCCCCCCCACCTACGCTGGGATATGTCACTGCCGCTATTGTCAGCTTCGAACCGGGAGTGCATTTGGTGTTTCTATTTATTTTCCCGATGAGTTGATAAAAATCCTTAAAGGTGAACAATGCCTAAAATCTTATAAAATGAAAAATAACTCTGGCAGAGATTTTGAGATCAGATTCTGTACAAATTGTGGTACAAGCCTGTTTTGGAAAGTGGGGTCAAGAGAAGGTATGACTTCTATTGCCGGCGGTACTTTTGATCCGCCAACTTTTTGGTACAAGCCAAAAAACGAGGTATTTTGCAGATCAAAATGTGATTTTGTAGTTACCGATGTACCAAATAAGTTTGATACTTCTCCAATGTACAGTCCCGTCAATACTGGAGAAGAGCGCCTTGGAAGCTAATTTACTTTATTTGAGCCAATAATCATATTATTGCAAATCATATTATTGCAGTCAGCTTTTTGTTGAAAAAGACGGCTTTGTTGACTATAAAACGGCAGAATAAGTATGCTTAATTATGACAATAGTTTGTGAATAGTCTTTAAAATTTGGTTTGTTGTTGTAATAATTTGAGCTTAATCTTATGCGGTAAATTGTACGGAAGACAGCAGATGTATTCAGAGATTACAAGAGAGATTGAAATATCGGTGGATACGAGATACATCGATGATCAGTCAGAGCCAGATGACTCGCATTTTGTTTGGGCCTATCATGTAAGGATCGAAAACAAGGGTGAAGAGACTGTCCAACTTATAAGTCGTCATTGGCACATTACGGAATCTAGCGGTAGGGTGCATGAAGTAAGGGGCGAAGGTGTTGTTGGCGAGCAGCCTGTCCTTGAGCCTGGGGATGCTTTTGAATACACAAGTGGTACACCTCTCACAACACCTTCGGGGGTAATGGTGGGTTCATATAAAATGGTTAATGATGAAGGTAAGGAATTTACAGTATCAATACCCGCATTTTCCTTAGATTCTCCCCATGAAATAAGTTTGGTAAACTAGATTTATTTAAATTTATATTTTATATTTATTTATTTGTGGCAAAACGATTAGAACCAACTATTTATATACTTATATTCACGGTTTAGTTTGTCAGTTAAGTATATGGAGAGGATAGATTAGTGGACGAAATTGTAAGTAGTAAGAATAAAGTAGACTCTGAAAGACCTACCCGCGAGGAAGCTGAGGAAGCGGTAAAGGTTTTAATAAAGTGGGCTGGCGATGACGTCACTCGCCCAGGGTTAGTCGGAACACCAGATAGAGTGTGTCGGGCGTTCGAGGAATATTATAAGGGCTATCAAGAGGATCCCTATGAATTGTTAAGTAGAACGTTTGATGAAACGGATGGTTACGACGAAATGGTTGTCTTAACCAATATCTCCTTCGATTCTCATTGTGAACACCACTTGGCGCCAATTATTG
>PTLG01000157.1 GCA_002937995.1 Alphaproteobacteria bacterium MarineAlpha3_Bin7
TAGGATGATGATGATGGGGCTTCACTTTCTTAAAGAGGTGCCATTCAAAACGGTTTATATTCATGCTCTAGTCAGAGACGAAAAGGGCCAGAAAATGTCAAAATCAAAGGGTAATGTTATGGATCCCCTTGAGCTTATTGATAAGTATGGCGCTGATGCTCTTCGAATGACTTTAGTAGCTTTAGCGGCCCAGGGAAGAGATATTAAATTATCAGAAAATAGGGTTGAAGGTTACAGAAACTTTGCAACTAAGTTATGGAATGCTGCTAGGTTTTGTGAATTTAATAATTGCTCCTTCAATAAGCAGTTTAATCCGAGTAGTTGTTCCCATCCTATAAATTCTTGGATTATTAGTAAGTTATATTTTACTACTGCGGAATTAGAATTGAGTTTAGAAAAATTTAGATTTAATGATGCGGCTTCATCAATATATAATTTTACATGGGGCACATTTTGCGACTGGTATTTGGAATTTGCAAAACCGATGTTTCTAGCTGATGATAAGAGTGCCATTGAAGAAACAAAATCCACTGTAGCTTGGGTTTTAACTCAACTTCTAAGATTGCTCCACCCATTTATGCCATTTATTACCGAGGAGTTATGGAAGAACTTTGGCGAAGATAAGAATAAATTATTAATTAATGAAAGCTGGCCGTTAATTGGTCAAGTTGTTGGAAAAGAAACAGATCGAGAGATAGATTGGGTTGTTGATTTGGTAGCAGAAGTGCGCTCCGTAAGGAGTGAGGCCAATGTTCCCGCCGCCTCCATAATTCCTTTGATTGTCTCAAGTGCCGATGAAATGAGAATTAAGGCTATAGAGACCCATAGTGCGATAATTAAAAAGCTTGCCCGGTTGACCGATATAAAGATTTCGAGAGACTCCCCCCCAAAAAATAGTATTCAGACTGTTATCGGCGGTTCCACCCTTATTTTACCCTTGGGAGATGTGATTGATTTTGAGAAGGAGCTAGAGCGTCTCGAATCGCAGAAGCAAAAATTAGTGATAGATATTTCCAAAATATCGAAAAAGTTATCGGATAATAAATTTTTAGATAAAGCGCCCAAGGATATTGTTGATTTGCAACGAGAAAGACTGGGAAAAAATGAAAAATCCCTAGAAAAGTTAAATGAGTCGATAGCTAGACTTAAATAATCTTATTTATTTTTCCGATAGCTTTTAAACATAAAACTTACCATCTCATCGCCAATTTAATGGGCCAGAATCTGGCTTAGAAAAAGTTTTGTACGTTTATGCTTCGGTTTTTCAAAGAAGTCTTTAGGATTGTTCTGCTCAATTATCTGCCCATCATCCATAAATATTACACGGTCAGCAACGGCAGTTGCAAAACCCATTTCATGGGTAACAACTAGCATTGTCATGCCAGTTTCAGCTAATTCTATCATGACGTCTAGGACTTCTTTTATCATTTCTGGGTCTAGGGCGGAAGTAGGCTCATCAAAAAGCATAATTTTTGGATTCATGCATAATGACCGAGCTATGGCCACACGTTGCTGTTGCCCACCAGAGAGCTGTCCAGGGTATTTTTGAGCCTGTTCAGGAATTTTAACCCTTTCAAGATATTTTAGAGCAATATCTTCAGCCTCGGATTTTGGCAGATTTCTAACCCAAACAAGTGCCAAGGAACAATTTTCCAAAACTGTTAAATGCGGGAAAAGGTTGAATTGCTGAAAAACCATACCCACTTCCGATCGTACAAGTTCAATTCCTTTTAGATCATCTGTTAATTCCATACCATCAACAAATATTTGGCCACGTTGATGCTCTTCTAACCGATTTATGCATCTAATCAATGTTGATTTTCCTGAGCCAGATGGACCACAAATGACTATTTTTTCACCTGCACTAATTCTTAAATTGATATCTTTTAAAACGTGAAAGGAGCCAAACCATTTATGCATCTCGGAAATTTCAATTATAGTTTTACTCTTTTCTATTTTTCTAGGCAGACGTTTTTTTGAGCTACTTTTTTTCTTATGTTTTCTCTTCTCTGGCATTAGTTCCTCCCTAGTTTTCCGTGCTCAGTCGCTTTTCCAGCCATAGGGAGTAGCGGGACATAGCAAAACAGCAAACAAAAAAGAAAATTGCAACAAACAAATATACTTCCTTTGCTAAACCTGCCCAGACTGCATCTGATAATGAGGCTCTACCAATTCCTAGGGGATCCAGGAGGCCAATAATAATTACCAAAGTAGTATCCTTATAAAGCCCTATAAATGTGTTAACTATCCCAGGTATCGATATTTTCAGTGCTTGCGGGAGTATGATTAACCAATGTGCTTTGAAATATGTTAGTCCGAGGGCGTCTGCGGCTTCATATTGTCCTGTTGGTATGCCCTGAAGTCCTCCTCTAACAACTTCAGCAATATAAGCGGCTGAAAACAGAGTAACCATAATTAGTACTCGCATGAGTAGATCAAATTGGGTGCCAGGGGGCAGGAAAAAATTTAGCATAGTGCTAGCGATAAATAATAGGGCTATAAGTGGCACGCCCCTTATAAATTCAATGAACATAACGCACAAAGATTTTAGAACAGGCATATTTGAACGCCGCCCTAAGGCCAAAATAATTCCAATAGGCAGTGAAAACGAAATACCAGTAACTCCAATAATAAGAGTTAGCATAATTCCGCCAAATTTATCCGTTTCTATTAGTTCCAAGCCAAAACCGCCAATTAACAACCAGCCGGTTATAAAAGGGAATGCTATAGCAAACATCAAACCGAACTTTCTCCCGGGTAATTTTTCATAAAGTACACAAAAAATTGCACAAATTAGGAGAATAAAGGAAAGGTCAACACGCCACCTTTGATCCATTGGGTAAAACCCATAGACAAATAGTCCCAATCGATCCTTTATGAATGCCCAACAAGCTGCACCTTCAGGCACCTCCATTTTTGCCCAACATTCTTTCCGTGAGTCAGCCATCCATATAGAATCCAGAATAGCCCACTCAAAAAGTGGAGGTAATAGCCACAATAAAAATCCGATTGCAGCAACAGTAAGTATTGTATTCGATAAACTTGAAAACAAATTTTTTCTAAGCCAGCCTAAAAGACCTATTTCAGAGCGAGGTGGCGTAAGAGATTGGTGATCAATGTTGTTCATTTTGTTTTGCCCATCTTTATCGTTCAACTAATGCTGTAGCTCGGTTATACCAGTTCATAAAGGCCGAAATAATTAGAGATATTACCAGATAGGTCAGGAGAACAATAATCATTGTTTCCATTTCTTTACCTGTTTGCATTAAAGAAATTCCGCCAATTGTTGCGACTAAATCCATATATCCGATTGCAATTGCTAAAGACGAATTTTTCGTAAGATTGAGATACTGACTAGCCAGTGGAGGTATAATTATTCGCATAGCTTGAGGTATTACTATCAGCTGTAGCGTTCTGCTTTTTGTCAATCCTAGAGCTCCTGCTGCTTCATTTTGTCCCCTACTAACAGCTAAAATGCCAGAACGAACAATTTCAGCAATAAAACTAGCGGTGTAATATGATAATGCCAACCACAGGGCAACAAACTCTGGGCGTACCGATACGCCTCCACGAAAATTAAAACCCCTGAGTTCGGGAACGCTCCAAGTTAGAGGCATGCCTGTTAGGAAGAATGACCCCAATGTAAACAATACCATTATGCAAATGCTAATCCAAAAGATAGGGTAAATTACTCCCGTTTTTTCCTGCTGCTTTTTATTCCAAGTTCTCAAAATAAAAACGATTGCTATAGATATAATGAAACAAAGACCTACTATCCATGAATTTGGGCCCCACTCGGGTTTGGGTATAAAAAGACCACGGTTAGTAAGAAAAAAAGAGTCAATGAAATTCACAGCCTGGCGGGGTACAGGTAACTGAATTACAATCCCATGAATAAATAAAATATGAAGTAAAACAGGAACATTCCTTGTAAACTCAACAAAACAGTATGCAATCTTATTGATTAGCCAGTTATTGGAAAGTCTCATAATACCAAAAACGAACCCAATTATGGTGGCCAAAATAATACCACAAAATGCAATTAGAAGTGTATTTAATAGGCCCACAATAGCTGCTTCAAAATGGGTTGAGCTAGAGGTATAATCGAGGAAAGGAGAAAACGTTATATCGTAACCAGCAGTATGGCCCAGAAAATCGAAACTAAAGTCCTTACCTATAGCCGCCAGGTTAACTGTTATGTTGTGTAATATTATTGATAGCACTGCAAAAACGAGGGCTATAGTTAAAATCTGTATTATTACAGACCTAGCATCTTTATTATTCCAAAGTCGACTAACTACAGATCGTTCTTTATTTTGGGATTTATTAACTATATCCAATTAGCTGCGTCTCTGTTTTGGGTTAACTAAATATTTTATCGCATTGCTCCCTTTTTAAAAAGAGCACCGGGGATTCATATCCCCGGTGAATATTTTAGTCTAACAAAGAACTGAATCTCAACGAAATGGAGGAGAGTACTGTAGTCCGCCCTTATTCCACAATTGGTTAAGGCCACGTTTCAATGCTAGCGGTGTATTTACACCCACATTTCTCTCAAAGATTTCGCCATAGTTTCCTACAGACTTAATTATATTGTAAGCCCAGTCTTTGCTTAATCCCAGTTTTTTGCGACCTGAAAGTTCGTTTACACCCAGAAGTCTAAGTATTTCCAAATTCTTTGAACTTTTCATTTGATCAACATTTTTGGAAGTCACACCAAGCTCTTCTGCCGTAATAGTCGCATTTAAAACCCAAGTAACAATATCAGACCATTGATCATCTCCATGTCGGGTAGCTGGACCCAAAGGTTCTTTTGAGATGATTTCTGGAAGTATAATATGGTTTTTTGGGTCAGTCAGGGTCGAACGAGTAGCAGCCAAACCTGAAGCATCTGTTGTGTAAGCGTCACATCTGCCAGCCACATAATTTTGTCGAGCCTCATCATTAGTTTCGATTGGAACGGCTTCGTATTTCATGCCATTAGTTTTAAAATAGTCAGCTAAATTTAACTCAGTAGTCGTTCCAGTTTGAATGCAAATTGATGCTCCATTTAGCTCTTTTGCACTTTTTACTCCAAGCTTCTTTTTAACAATAAAGCCTTGTCCGTCATAATAATTTACGCCGTGAAAACGCAGTGGAACACCGTTGTCTCGAGAGAAGGTAATAGTAGTATTCCTCCACAAGACATCACCTTCTCCAGCATTTAATTTAGTAAAACGAGTTTTACCAGTAGAGGTAACGGCTTTAATTTTGTTAGCGTCGCCTAACACTGCAGCAGCTGTTGCTCTGCAAAAGTCGACGTCAAAACCTTTCCAAACGCCACTTTTATCAGGATAGGCAAAGCCTGCTAGGCCAGTAGTTACTACACATCTAACTACGCCTCTCTTTTTAACATCGTCGAGGGTGCCAGCAGCTACTGAAAACGATAACAAGCTTGCGACACCTATTCCGGCGATTATTGCACTTATTCTACTGTTCATAGAATCCTCCGTTAAAAAAGTTTTTGTAGATTATTATTTAATTATTTTTAATTTTGTTACAGTTTTGTTTCTACTTACATATCCGTATCACGATTTAGCAAGTAACTACAATAATTAAGAGCAAAAAAGTTTTATTTTTTTATTATTAATATATTTTCTATTAGAATTATAAAGCTAGGTATTTGATTTGTTTTTTGAGGAATTAATTTGTGGAAAATAATATTCAAACATTTAGAAGTGCATGCCGAATGTGTCATGGCGGTTGTGGAGCAGTTATTGAAGTTGCTGGCGACAAAATTAAAAGTATCAAAGGGGACCCCGAAAACCCTATGAATAAGGGTAA
>PTLG01000158.1 GCA_002937995.1 Alphaproteobacteria bacterium MarineAlpha3_Bin7
TTCATTACTGGATAAGCATCTACAGTAAATTTAGTGGCTTGCCCTTCTCTGATCTGCCCTATATCCGCCTCGTCGATATTTGTTTCAACCTGCATTTTGCTTAAGTTCTTGGCGATAGTAAACAAAACTGGTGCCTGCAAACTAGCAGCCACAGTTTGGCCGACATCAACATCTCTGCCTATTACCACACCATTAACAGGGGAACGGATATAGGTATTTTTAAAATTAACTTTAGCTATATTAAGCGTGGCCATTTTTTGTTCAACTTGGGCCAAGGCATGAAGTACTTCCGCCTCAGCTATTTTTATTCGCGCCTCGGCTTCTTTCCAGTTTGCATGAGCTTTATCCACATCACTTACCGAAACTACCCCTTTTTTCCGAAGAACTAACTTACGTTCATAGTCTCGTTTTAAATCTTCATTAGCTTTCGCCTGCAAAACACTAGCCTTCCTCGTAGCCACTAAGGCCATGGCAACGGATAAGTCTGCTTCAGCCTGTTTTACTCGAGCTTGAAAACTTTCTGGATCAATCCGAGCAATCACCTGTCCAGCTTTTACACGTGTGTTGTAATCTACAAACAACTCAGAAATTTGACCGGAAATTTCTGAACCAACTTGAACAGTTACTACAGAATTTAACTCTCCAGAGGCTGAAACCGATTTAATTATATTTCCTCTCTCCGCTTTTGCAGTTCGGTAAATTATCTGAGTTGTATCTACGGACTGATAGTAAACTAGGGAAGCAGCCAATATAGCTATGGCACCCAAAACCAAAAATATGATCTTTTTCTGCATTAGTTTAGTCTATTCATACTACTAAGTTATTTTTCCAAAATTACCCATTGTTTGTATTTAGGTTTTGTAGACTGACAAATTGATAGGCGAAGGTATCTTGCCATAAAAGGACCAGCTCTACGGCTTTCTTTACCCACTGAGATACATAAAGTTTTGTTCGCCGAAGATCTAAACTCTAACGTTGCTTCATCATAATCAAAACTCTGCAATTTGTCTTTACTAGTACAATCAACAAGACCAAATCTACTGCCAGCTGCCACTTCACCAAGGACGATAACGCACTTACCATCGAAAGTGGCAGACCTAATTTGCAATGATTCCCGTTTGTAAACAAATTGGACGTCACCTCCTCTTGGCTTGCAGGAGTGGGCGTGCATTCTTTCTGAAAAGCCCCTCCCTCGTGTATCCAGGCAATAGCCTAAGTTTCTCTCTTCATCCAAATTGTCTGCCAAATAGATAACCGGCGATGGGGTTTGTAAGTTTGGAGAAACCGCAAGTACTAAGCTAGAATAACAAAAGAATATAGTTAGAAGGCTCAAAACCTTGACAAATTTCTTAGTTTTATTTTTCCTATTTGAACGGAACATTATTTGCTTCATAAATCTTCTCTCCCATCAAGAAGGTTATCATCGACGGGCCTGAACTTAAACTCAACTCCTATAAATAATGCTTTGATTGGCCTAATAAGCACCAGTGAACCAAGAATAATTAGTGGGGGCCATAAAATCATGTGTACCCAGATTGGGGGCGAATACCTAAACTCTGCATAAAGCAACAAGCCACAAACTAATGTCCCTATAAAAAGAATTACTGGAACTACCGGCCCGTCTCCAGGGTCGTGTCTAGATAAGTCCAAAAAACACCTATCACAATAATCTGCTATTTTAAGATACCCGTTAAACAATTGTCCTTCACCGCACTTGGGGCAAAGGCCAAATAGAGAAAAAACTATTGGTGATGGCTGGGGATTTTCCAGGAGACCCCCTACAAAATTATTCTACGACTAGGTGCCCGAATGAAGAAGCACCCCACCAGTAAACATTGACGTACAAAAATATCCACACAACGTCCACAAAGTGCCAGTACCATGCTGCCGCCTCGTAGCCTATATGCGCCTCTGGTGTAAAGTGTCCAGCGCGAGCCCTGAAATAACAAATTATCAAGAAAATTGTTCCCACAAAAACATGAAAACCATGAAAACCTGTAGCTAAATAGAATGTAGACGGGTAGACACCGTCTTTTAAGCCGAAAGACAGCACGTGATACTCGTATATTTGTACTCCTAAGAAAATAATTCCCAAAACTGCCGTTATTCCTGTCCAAAATATAACCTTTTCCCGTTCATTCTCCAGAATTGCATGGTGAGCTATAGTTACGGTTAGGCTTGAAGTGATTAAAAGCAATGTGTTCAACAAGGGAATCCCTGCTGCCCCAATTGCCTCAACACCCTCATTTGGCCATGGACCAGCAACAATGTTTAAAATTGGCAAACTAGAATGAAAGTATGCCCAGAAAAACGCAAAGAAAAACATAACCTCAGAGGCAATAAATAATAGCATTCCTATTCGCAAACCGACCTTTACTGGAGATGTGTGGGATGTTCTATCATTTGCTTCCAAAATAACTTGGCGCCACCAACCAATCATCGTCCATAATACCAATATTCCGCCTATTCCAAGCAACCAAGGTGACCCAGTATGCATAAACCAGACTAATCCTAGAGCAGTCGCCAAGGCAGCGGCTGTGCCAACAATTGGCCAAGGACTGGGCTCGGGGACATGCCAGGGCTGTGAGGTTGCCGATTCTGATGTCATAAGTTCTCCCCTTTTTTTAAATTACTATCGCCAATGTAACTAAATACCTCTCTAATCTGGTTTCTAGGCACTCCAAACGCCGCCTTGCCCATACTTGCCTCTGATTTATTGATTTTAATAGCGGCACTCTGATCCTCTGCCATAAAAAAGGTATAGGAAAGTGTAATCGTTTTTAAGTCGTTTTCCCACACATCATTTTTAATATTAGGATCTACATAAAATGTTACCGGCATTTGAACTGTTTCACCGGGTTTGAGAACCTGCTCACTAAAACAAAAACACTCAATCTTGTTGAAATATTGGGCAGATGTGTAGGGGGTAACATTAAATAGGGCTGTGCCTACAATAGGCTTCTTCGAGAGATTAGTAGCCTCATAAAAAGCGATAACCTCTTCACCTATTTTCACTTTCACACCATTTGTCACGGGCCTAAAACGCCAGGGTAACTTTGCATTCACATTGGAATCAAACTTTATCTCAATAACTCTCTCTAATATTTTATCATTGGAAACAGCATTAGCCGCAACCCTGGTTGTCCCAGCATATCCAGTTACTTCACAAAACAGCTTGTATAAAGGCTCAGAAGCAAAAGCTACACCAACCATACCTATTGCGATCGCTGCCAGCCAAAAGGCAGTAAACTTATTGCTAACCCTGTGATTAGTATTTTGGCGAGATAACTGCATGACTTAGTGCCAAGACTACTCAGCTGGCTGTGCAGCTGATTTAGGCTCTAGCTCGGGAGCCTGCTCATGGGTATGGAATGGCGCTGGGGAGTCAACAGTCCACTCTAAAGTTGTTGCTCCTTCCCCCCATGGATTAGCGGGTGCCTTCTCTCCAGATCGAATAGTAACCCAAACGATATAAATAAACATAAGGGCACCAACGAGCGATATCAACGCACCAAAGCTACTAATAAGGTTCCAACCCGCATACGCATCAGGATAATCAGGAATTCTTCTCGGCATACCCGCCATTCCTAAAAAGTGTTGAGGAAAAAATAGAATATTGACCCCAATGAAAGTTATCCAAAACTGCCACTTGCCTAAAGTTTCGTTATACATATTCCCGCACATTTTCGGCAACCAATAAAACACCCCGCAAAAAATTCCGAAAATTGTGGCAATAGATAAAACATAATGAAAGTGAGCGATTACAAAGTAGGTGTCGTGAAACGCCATATCAACGCCAGCATTCGCCAATGTAATACCCGTTACTCCACCAACAACAAATAGAAATATAAAACCCATAGCATAGAGCATAGGGGTCTTGAATTCGATAGATCCACCCCACATCGTAGCAAGCCAGCTAAAAATCTTTATTCCCGTTGGGACGGCAATAACCATTGTAGCCAGCACAAAATAAGCTCGGGTTTCTACATTAAATCCCACTGTAAACATGTGATGGGCCCACACCACAAAACCAACCACACCTATTCCCGCCATAGCATAAGCCATACCTAGGTAGCCAAAAATTGGCTTTTTGGAAAAAGTGGAAACCACCTCACTCACAATACCAAATGCCGGAAGTATCATAATATACACTTCAGGATGACCGAAAAACCAAAAGAGGTGCTGCCAAAAAATTGGGTCTCCTCCACCCGATGCTTCAAAAAAAGTGGTGCCAAAATTGCGGTCGGTGAGAAGCATTGTTAATGCTCCAGCTAAAACTGGCAATGCTAATAATAAAAGAAAAGCTGTAACAAGCGAAGCCCAAATAAATAGTGGCATTTTATGAAAACTCATTCCCGGTGTACGCATATTAAGTATTGTGGTGATAAAATTAATTGCCCCAAGAATGGAGGAAGCTCCCGCTAGGTGCAGACTTAGAATAGCAAAATCTACCGCTGGGCCGGGATGGTAATCTGCATTGGATAAGGGTGGATAAGCTGTCCAGCCGGTACCGGCCCCGCCTTGCACAAACCCCGAAAGAACCAGAAGCACGAGAGCTGCTGCCAAAAGCCAGAAACTAATATTATTCATTCTCGGAAAAGCCATATCTGGCGCACCAACCATGAGAGGTATAAACCAATTACCAAATCCACCTATTAATGCTGGCATTACAACAAAAAACACCATCAAAAAACCGTGCGCTGTAACCAAAACATTATAAAACTGGGAGTCCGTAATAAACTGTATCTCTGGCAACGCTAACTCAGCTCTGATTGCCATGGATGCGGCCATACCAAGTAAACCGGCAATCATTGCGAGAAAAATATACATTGTGCCAATATCTTTATGATTTGTAGAATAAGCCCAGCGTCTCCATCCAGTCGGTTTGTGATCGTGATGATCGTGAGCTGAGTTATCTACTGATGTTAAATCTGACATCGCCAACTACCTTTCCTTAAAACGACTAATCCACCATGGTATCAATAGTGATTTTTGTTTGAGCCAAATCTACCTGCCCGGTATTGCTTGCGAATTCTTTTTTTGCTCTCACCAACCACTTCGCAAATTCTTGTTTCGGCATTGCGTCTATGACGATGGGCATGTAACCGTGATTTACCCCACAGAGTTCGGAACACTGCCCTCTATAAACCCCAGCCTTTTCTGCAGGAACCCTAATCCATGCCTCGTTGATACGACCAGGAACCGTATCCATTTTAATACCAAAGGCTGGTATTGCCCAATTGTGAAGAACATCATCTGATGTCATTATTACCCGAATGGTTGTATCCACGGGGATAGCAACCCGGTTATCAACTTCCAATAGACGGATCTGGCCTTTACTAACATCTATTTCCTCGTCCGGGATTAAGTTGCTATCAAAAGCTAAATTACCAGCGTCAGGATACTCATACGACCAATACCATTGATGGCCGATAACTTTTAAGGTCATCTCGACTTTATCCTCTGGCGCCTTATCCATAAAATAGAGCAACTTCATAGATGGAACCGCAATTACTACTAATATAACAATAGGTATTACAGTCCACATCACCTCCAAAAATGAATTATGAGTAGTCTTAGTTGGAACTGGGTTTGCCTTAGCATTAAATTTGATAACAATATAAACCATTAACCCCAAGACAAAGAGAACAATCAACACTTCTATTATCAAAAGTAGATTATGAAAACTAACTATATCTTCCATTACTGGTGTCGCAGCTGGCCTAAAGTTCATTTGCCATGGCTGAGGACCATTCTGAGCGACAACCGAATTG
>PTLG01000159.1 GCA_002937995.1 Alphaproteobacteria bacterium MarineAlpha3_Bin7
TCCCTTCAGCTACCTGACGCACAGATCTAGTTAAGACCTTACCCCCGGAAACCTGAATTGCAGCCACATTTGCCGCTGCTGCAACCTCTGCTAAATGTTTTCCACCTGTACAGGTGGCTCCATCTGGCGAACCACACTCGAGCGTTAACTTAACACTCTGTGCTTGCGCTGGAATAGCAAACAAAACTCCTGCTAAACAAGCAAATATAAATTTTTTCATGACTACTCCCTATCGAAAGTTTTAATCTTAAATTATGGATATCTAATCCCAAAATAGGTCGAGTAAAAAACACTAAACTTATTTTAAATTGACAACCTGAACATGAATATTCAGCATTTATTGTATCAAATCAAGTAATTGATCATTTATAATTTAATTTGGCTGATTTGAAAATATCACAGTTCCACTTGCACTGAACATCCCGCCAATACCATGAGCCACAGAAATCTTAACGTCGGGAACCTGGGCGGCAGCAACTTTTCTGACCTGACGAATACTTTCTTGCATTGCATACATGCCATACATGCCAGAATGCATATAACTTAGACCGCCACCATTGGTATTAACCGGCAACCTACCTCCCGGGGCCGTGTTTCTGTCCCTTATGAAATTAGGGGCTTCTCCCCTCTCACAAAAACCTAAATCTTCCAAGCCATAAATTGGCAAGTGAGCAAAGGCATCATATAACATAAGGTGATCAACATCTTCTCTCTCTATGCCCGCTTCCAAGAAAGCCCTATTAGCTGAGGTTTTAAAAGCGCGTGATGTTGTAAAATCCTGCATTTGACTAATCAACATAGTCTCCCCGCTTTCACCCGCACCTAAAACATATACCTCCTTTCCAGGTAAATCTTTAGCTCTTTCCTCAGTTGTAATGACCAAGGCACCACCCCCATCCGTTCGAGGGCAGCACATGAAAAGAGTAAATGGATAAGCTATCATTTTTGAGTCAAGAACATCCTGAACCGTAATGGGCTCTTTAAACCAAGCCTTAGGGTTTAGAGCAGCCCATTCCCTCTGTATTACCGGAACCATAGCTAGATCCTCAACGGTTATATTGTAATCCTCCATATACCTAAGGAAGGGTATAGTTAGTAAATCTGGCGGCCCCATAGTACCAAAAGGTGCCTCAAACTGACCCTCGTAACTCCCTGGCCTTGGGGGCCATGGCCATTCTGGGGGAGGAATTCTAGATTTTCCACTTTCCCCGTGAGTTATAAGAATGGTTTTGCATAATCCTGAGGTAATAGCAGATAGACTATGCCTAATGTGCATCATAAATGAGCAGCCACCTACTGAAGTTCCATCAATCCATTCCGGGTGTATCCCAAGATATTGGGCAATGGTTATAGGGTTTTCACCCGCCGTAGCAATTCCATCTACATCTGATATTTTTAAACCAGCATCTGCCAACGCGTTCAAAGCCCCATCAGCATGTAATTGAACCTGTGATAGGTGGGGTATGTCACCCAAACTTGTGGTTTCCGCGGCACCAATTACGACTAACTTTTGATTTTTCATACTATTTTCTCAGTGGGCTTAAATAATGGTAATATAATTTCATCAGATAATTTTTCATAAACAACAGCTAATGGCATATCCAATAACAGGGAAGAGGGTGTTTGAGGACAACCAATCACGTTGGACATTAACCTTGGTCCTTCCAAAAGCTCTACAACCGCAATAGAGAAAGGTGGTTTAAAGCCTGGGGCTGGAAGGTGACTGATAACATAACTGTACAATTTTGCTTCACCCGAACACAAAACTAAAGAAATATCTTTGGAAGAACACTTAGGACAGAATGGTCTCGGCGGAAAGTATTTGTGACCACAACTATCGCATTTTTGGATACGCAGCTCTCCGAGTTTTGTACCTTCCCAAAAATGGCGAGTCTCCGGAGTGATAAAGGGTATGAACTTATCTGAAGTTGGGTGCACTGTTTTTTCCAAACTCTAATTTATTGCCCATTTTAACTTTTAACTGTTTTATAATCACTAAATCTTCCAATTAGGTTAGAATAAAATTAAGTTTAGAACTATATTGAGAAAAAGATAACTCGTTATGATCAATGAATATCGGATAAAATAGGTTTAGTCATCAAGTGTTTGCACAATCATTAGCAAGGAGCTTCCAGATACATTCAGGGCCTGTAGCTTTAGGTATTGGTACACGAAGTGTAAGCTGGGATAAATTTGGAAAAGTGGTCCCTTCAATAGCTAAAGGTTTAAATATGCTTGGATGCAAACCCGGAAGTCGCATAGCAGTGCTGGCTGGAAATAGCCCTGAACACTTAGAAATGATGTACGCTATATCCTGGGCCGGCTGCATACTCGTTCCATTAAATAACCGCTTATCAACAGCAGAGCTATCTGTGATTTTGGCTGACTCAGAGAGCGTAGCCTTAGCTAGTGACAGTAAACATTACACAGTTGTAAAAGAGTTATTAGAAAAAGTTGACTTGAGCCCAACTACAATTGGTTTGGATGAAAACGCCTATGGAGACTACAAACTATCAGACCTAGCCTCCCAAGAAAGCAGTGGCGCTTGGCTTGGAACAAAAAGTGATATTGGGGCACTATATTACACTGGTGGCACCACGGGTCAGCCAAAAGGCGTTATGATAAGCAATCATTCACTCCTTATTCAGACATTAAACATTATCCAAGATCTCAATATTAACTCTAAAACAAGATTTTTACATGCCCCCCCTTTGTTCCATCTAGCTGGCGCTGGAGTAGCTCACGCCTGCACATTTGCTGGCGCCACGCAGATGTTCTTGCCTGAATATAATCCAGTTACCTACCTGAAAGAAATCGCGAGGAGTCAAGCTACCCTGATAAGTTTAGTACCAACTATGATTTCTGATATTTTTGATCAAGAGGACGTAAACTCATTTTTCCAAACCGTTGATACAATTGTTTACGGGGCTGCTCCTATTACTGAGCAACTACTAATGAAGGTGCTTTCTAAATGTCCAGATGTTAATTTGATACAAATATATGGCCAAACTGAGTGTAGTGGCCCTTGTCTTATATTACCCCCCGATCGCCATGTAATCTCTGGACCTCTGGCCGGAAAACTGGGTTCTGCTGGACGGGCAAACCTAACTAGCGAAGTACGTATAGCTAATGAAACTGGTGTAGAATTGGATAGGGGAATTCCAGGAGAGATACTGATTAGAGGGCCGTCTACTATGTCGGGCTATTGGAAGCAGGAAACCTTAACCGACGAAACATTAGAGAATGGCTGGCTTCATACTGGTGATATCGGGATAATGGATAGTGATGGTTTTGTTACAGTAGTTGATAGAAAAAAGGATATGATTGTAACTGGTGGAGAAAATGTTTTTTCCTCTGAAGTCGAAAATGTGCTGGCCAACTACCCTGGAGTCAATTATTGCGCGGTAATTGGTGTACCTGATGAAAAATGGGGAGAGCGGGTTCATGCTGTAGTTGGTATTACAGAGGGAACAAATATGGAATTAGAATCTGTGAGATCCTTTTGTAAAAAAAGTATAGCGAGTTATAAGTGTCCTCAAAGCTTGGACTGTATAACCGATCCTTTACCAATTAGCGGCGTCGGAAAAGTGAGAAAGGATATACTCAGAGAAAAATATAGAGAGGGCAATTTAAAATAATGCTTAAAGATCCAGTTCAAAGAGACCTGTTTTCTGATGAACATAATTTATTTAGAGCTCAGGTAATAAAATTTATAGAGACAGAGGTACTTCCCTATCATAACGATTGGGATGAAAAAGGAGTTGTAACGAGAGAAGTCTGGAAAAAAGCGGGTGAAGCGGGAATGTTATGTCCGACAGTTCTCGAAAAATATGGGGGTGCTGGTGCCGATTTTCTATTTAGTGCTATAGTTATAGAGGAAATGGGTCGGGTGGGGGCCTCTGGACCGGGATTCAATATCCACTCTGAAATGGCTGCACCATACGTATCCGAATTCGGAAATGAGGAACAAAAACATTCCTGGCTGCCAAAATTTGTTACTGGAGAGGCAATACTAGGTATAGCGATGTCAGAACCAGAAGCAGGCAGCGATTTAAAACGTATACAAACTTCGGCAACAAAAAATGGAAACGACTATATTATCAATGGACAAAAGGTGTTCATTTCCAATGGCCAAATTGGTGATGTTTTTATAGTTGCGGCAAAAACCCAAAAAGATGTTTCGTCTAAGAATATGTCTTTATTCTTGATTGAGGGCACTAGAGAGGGATTTTCTAGAGGGCAAAATCTGAAAAAAATAGGCGCAAAAGCACAAGATACCTCGGAATTATTTTTTGATAATGTCCGTATCCCAGAAAAAAATCTAATAGGCCCCTCCGAAGGTCAAGGTTTTAAACAACTTATGCATGGTCTAGCCCGCGAAAGGCTGGCGATAGCTATAGGTTGCGTTGCAAAGGCAGAGGGCGCACTAGACAATACACTAGATTATATTAGAGAGCGGGAAATATTTGGCAAAAAACTCTCCGACTTTCAAAACACTCAATTTAAACTTGCTGAGGTGCGCTCCGACATAATAGTAGGCCGTTGTCTTGTAGACCAATTGATGTCGCAATATTTGTCTAATCACCTTCATTTGGATACTGCTGCTTCCGCAAAACTCTGGACTTCAGAGATGCTTGGTAGAACGGTAGATACATGTCTGCAAATTTTTGGGGGGTGGGGTTATATGTGGGAGTATCCAATAGCCAAAGCTTATGCAGAAGCAAGGGTTGAGAGAATTGCCGGAGGTAGCTCAGAAGTAATGAAATCAATTATAATCAAATCCTTATTTAAAGACCTGGGGATTAATGCAGAGTTTAATTAACGGGACAAATCGTTCTATTCTAAGCATGTGTTTTTATTAAGTTAAAGGAAGACTTTGTGATTAAAACAGAAAACCTTGGCGATGAAGTAATAGGTATAATTATGGATAGGCCCAATTCCAGCCATAATTTTCAAGATGAAAAAGCCATATCAGAATTTCATAACCTCCTAAAAGAAATAGAGAAGAAAAATAATGTAAAGGGAGTTATAATTTATTCAGCAAAAAAATCTTTCCTTGTTGGAGGCGATTTAAATGAGTTAAGAAAGGCCAAACTACCTGCCCAGGTGATGAAAATTACAGTGAAAGTAAATGAGGCATTCAGGTTTATGGAAAATAGCAAAATACCATTTGTCGCTGCCATAAATGGATTGGCTCTTGGCGGAGGATT
Organism: Alphaproteobacteria bacterium MarineAlpha3_Bin7; assembly: GCA_002937995.1. Taxonomy (GTDB): domain Bacteria; phylum Pseudomonadota; class Alphaproteobacteria; order Rhodospirillales; family UBA2165. The sequence goes on from PTLG01000159.1 coordinate 5,211, forward strand.
GGAGCTTGCGCTAGCTTGCAACTATAGAATAGGAGCGCTGGATAACACCCTTAAGCTTGGACTGCCTGAAGTGACTCTGGGTCTAATGCCCGGTGGCGGTGGAACACAAAGACTACCGCGCTTGATTGGATATACCAATTCACTACCCATTCTTATGAAGGGCGCCCCCATAACTGCCGAAGAAGCAGAAAATATTGGTTTACTAGACGAATGTGTGCCAAAAGAAAAGCTTCTAAAACTAGCAAAAAATAGGATACTTGAAGGAAAAATTTCTTCAAACCAGCTATGGGATAATCCACAAACAAAAAGTGTTGGAAAACCTTCTAAAGAAGAGTTGGAAAACTTAGATAATATAATCACCCAAAATAAAAAGAAAAACGTCATAGACCCAGCGCTTGTCTCTACTGTCGAAGCAATAAGAGAGGGTGCTGATTTGCCGTTTGATAAAGCTATAAAAATTGAAAATGAGAAATTTGCCAATGTTGTATCTGGGGCAGTAGCCAAAAATAAAATTAGGACACTTTT
>PTLG01000016.1 GCA_002937995.1 Alphaproteobacteria bacterium MarineAlpha3_Bin7
AAAATCCAGCAGTGGTAACAGTAGAATGAGATAACATCTGCGCATTTACATCAAACAATGCGCAGCAAAAATCGTGATATTCCTTCACTGAGGGAGTGTAAGCGGTACGCATCAAGCCCGTTGCGGCCTCGTCGACAATAGTTATCAATCTATTCCAAAGAATTTGAATTGTGACCGGATCAAGTTGCATTCTGAAGATTCCCTATTCCTAACCTATACAAAATTATGAGGCTAACCATCTTTACTAGAAATTTGTGAGTTAGCTATTTTGACTACTAAGCATCCCACTTCATTTACAATTACACTATCGCCCAAGCCAATAAAAGTAGTAGACTCTCTCTCTTCAATAACAACAGGGCCCATAATTTTTTGACCGACTCTAAGGGCTTCACGCTCATATACAGGAATATTACAAATTCCATCCATACTAGAGACATAAACGTCTCTGCTGCCTTTTGGCTGTCCATCAACGGCTGAAGTTCTTCCGACTACACTTAATTCCGGTATTGCCTGAGTTGCGTATACCCTTATACTGGCTAACTCTACTAAATTATCATCGTCAACTTTGCCATACAACTCATGGTATAAATTAATAAACCTTTGTTCTAAGATCTCTAATACATCTGACTCAGATAGAGACTTATCTACCTCGATTTCTAGAGGATAATCCTGACCAGAAAATCGCAAGTCCGCTGTGCGACGAATTAATAAATTTGACTTATCTGGCATAAGTGAACTCGCCTCTTCTTCCAGCTCCTTATAATAATCCTCAATTATTTCTAACTCTAAAGAAGGCAGTGTCTTTCTCACTGCTTTACTCCTCTCAAATGCAACAGGAGCTGTTAGGAGGCCGAGCGAAGACATAACTCCAGAAAAAGGTGGAACTATAACTTCCGGGCAACCCAGCTTTTTTGCTAAACCCACCGCATGCACGGGCCCCGCTCCACCAAAAGCTATCAATGAAAGATTTGATGGGGCCTTACCTTTTTCTGCAACATAAACCCGTGCCGCAGAAGCCATATTCTCATTAACAATCTCGTGTATACCTGCTGCAATTTCTATTGGAGTGAGACCAGTGTCTTTTATTAAATTAAGAGTTATGGCGCCCTCTGCGGCTACTTTATCCAGTGGCATTTGCCCACCTAAAAAATAATCGGGGTTTAAATAGCCTAGAATAAGATCAGCGTCTGTTACCGTAGGCATTACGCCTTTACGGTTATAGCTTGCAGGTCCCGGCTCCGAACCAGCACTGTCTGGTCCTACCTTTATTAGACCAAGGTCATCTAATCGGGCTATACTGCCGCCCCCTGCCCCAATTTCTAAAAGGTCATAAACAGGAACTGCTACAGGCAACCCACTACCAGCCTTAAACCTCTGAACTCGATCAACTTCAAATGTTCTTGTTTTTGCTGCTCGGCCTTGTTCCACAATACAAAGTTTAGCTGTAGTCCCTCCCATATCAAAGGAAAGTAAATTTTCAATATCCATCAAACGACCAAAATAACAGGCGGCTTCTACACCAGCTGCTGGACCAGACTCCACCATTTGAATAGGTACACTTTTCGCAGTTTCTACGGTAGAAGTACCCCCATTTGATAACATCACAAATAGTTCGTTTTTATAACCGCGTTCGCTTAAACCCGATGCAAGTTTCTCTAAATAACCATCAGCAACAGATTTAACGTAAGCATCTATCACAGTAGTTGAAAACCTCTCGTATTCTTTGGGTTCAGGAAAGACCTCGTGAGACAGTGATAGTGTAACTCCCGGCATCAATTTCCGTAGAATATTAGCGGCCTCTACTTCGTGACTAGGGTTTCTATAAGAATGCAAAAAAGCAACAGCTACAGCTTCCACCTTCATTGCTTGAAATTTATTAGCAGCCTCAGTCACATTTTCGACGTTTAATGGCTCTAAAATGCTTCCATCCGCTAAAATTCTTTCCGATACACAAAGCCTTGATTTTCTGGGTACAATGGGAACAGGCAGGCGAATAAACATGTCAAATATATCATAACGAACCTCTCTCCCGATTTCTAAGATATCTCTGAAACCTGCGGTTGTTAATAAACCAGTCTTGGAGCCTTTTCTCTCCAAAATCACATTTGTGATTAAAGTAGTGGCATGTATTACCTCACTTAAATCCTCAAACAAACCAGGCACCTTTTGTGCTAGCAATTCCACGCCACGTAAAACTGCATCTTCTGGGCGCGAAGAAGATGTGAGCATTTTTTCGACCGTTACTGAGCCAGTAGTATTATTAACAACGGAAAAATCAGTAAAAGTCCCTCCTATATCCACGCCCAAGCGAAATTCATTAGCCATTTTTAATCTATCCCAACTAACCTAATTAGTAATAACTGTCACAGACTAAGAAAAATAATGGACCTAGCTTTCTCAAATTACAATAGTAACTTGTATTATTATTTGTTACTCAATATTTTTTGTAATAACGTGAAGGAAATAAAAAAATAGATTATAATTGACGTGATGAGCTTCCAAATGATTACACCAAATAAAACAGCTGAAATATTGGGGAAATTTCCCACTGCAACAATATATGAAGCAGCCGGTAAAGTCGGAGACATGTCCCCAAACATAAGACCTATCGTTCCCGAAAAATCTCTTTCTGGAATTGCGTATACTGTTAAAATATTCCCTAATGACACGAAAGCAGTAATACTAGCACTAGAAGAAGCACCGAAAGGCTCAGTACTAGTAATAGATGCAGGAGGAACAAATCGGTCGGCGGTCTGGGGAGGGTCATCTTCCTTAGTCTCAAGTATTCGTGGTATTGCAGGTTGTGTAACTAATGGGTCAGTAAGAGACGTTAGAGAACTTATCAAAATTGGTATTCCAGTGTATGCAGCGGGCATATCTCCAAGAGGTACATTGAAAAATCATGAAGGCTGGTCGAAAAAAACTATTTCTGTTGGGGGAGTATCTATATCAACAGGTGACTATATTATAGCCGACGAGGATGGAGTTTTAGTTGTAGAGGCTTCAATGGGAATAAAATTGTGTGAATTAGCAGAAAAGCAATTTGAAGCAGAACACTTGAGAGAAAAAAGAATAAAGATGGGAGAAACCCTATCAACTATATTAGGTATTGAAAAAAGTGGAAACTAAAAGTGGGTAAAACTATTACAGAAAAAATATTTTCTCGTGTTACGGGTAAAGATGTTATTGCGGGGGATATTGTGTTTCCAGAACCCGAAATCATAACTGTACATGACTGGTATGTTGTAAATTTTGACTCTGCTCTTGAAGAATTGGGAATTAATAAACTCTACGACCCAGATAAACTAATTATCTCCACAGATCATGAACCAATTGCCGTCAGTCTTCAGGCAGCGGAGAGACAAAAAAAAGTTCGTGAAATAGTAAAAAAATACGGAATAAAAAACTTTTTTGATACTGGGCGTGGCGGCCATGGTCATGTTTTCCCAGTTGAAATGGGACTTATTAAACCCGGAATGTTTGTGGAAGCCTACGATGTTCATGTAACAAATTTTGGGTCGGTGGGAGCGCTTGCTATCCCTGTTCTAATAGAAATTACTGAAGTTCTAGCTTGTGGTTCCGTGTGGCTTAAAACACCAGAAACCGTGAGAGTAAACCTAAATGGTAAAATGTCTTTAGGCACCACAATCAGAGATATAGCTCAAAAGATAATAAATGATTTAGGAGCGGACCTGGTAGACTACGCGGTTGTAGAGTTTGGTGGTTCTGCAATGGGTTCAATCAGTATAGATCAGAGACATATCTTATGTAACACTCCGATTGATATAGGGGCAAAATCTGCTTTAGTTGAGCCAGACCAGGTAACTTTAGATTATTTGTCTAATAGAGTGGATGGACCATTAGAACTAATTAGTAGCGATTTAGATGCTAAGTTCAGAGAGGTTGTTGATTACAATTTAGATAGTATAGAGCCCCAAATCGCTACTCCCCCGACACCAGATTGCGTAGTGAATATCTCGGAAGTTTTAGGAAAAAAAGTTCACCACGCATTTATTGGTTCGTGCGCCGCACCCACCCTAAGTGACTTAGAAATAGCTGGAAAAATAATCGAAGGCCATAAAATTCACCCTGATGTGCGATTTATTATAACTCCTGGCACCCAAGAAGTAATGGGTAAAGCTCAAAAACTCGGTCTTTTGAATTTATTTTCTGAAGCTGGGGCGATGATCACCCCACCTGGCTGTGGGCCATGTGCTGGCGGACGAATTGGAGGGTTAGCCTCCGGAGAAACTTCAATTAATACTGGCACAAGAAATGATTATGGACGACTAGGTGCTTCAGATTCAGAGATATATTTAGGAAGCGCTGCAACTGTAGCAGCATCTGCAATAAAAGGGGAAATAGCAGATCCTAGAGACTTTCTAAGCTAAATAAATTATTTTTGGTAAATAATGATGGATTGGAAATATAAAGGAACTTGCTGGAAATTTGGAGACAACCTAGGGATTGATGGGGATGTTATGCCGCTAAGGTTTGCCCTAGAAAGAGAGTTGGATCCGACAATTTTGAAGAGCCATTTAATGACTGGTGTTGACCCAGAGTTTCCATCTAAAGTCTCTACTGGTGACATTATCGTAGCGGGCAAACGATTTGGTCAAGGTAATCCCCATATACAAGGATTTTTAGGTATGATAGGCCATAATTTAGGGCTTGTAGTGGAGTCTATTCCTCGAGGAAGTTTTCGAAATGCTATTAATGCAGGATTACCATTTCTAGCAGGTTGTGAGAATGTCACCAACTTGGTTGAAACTGGAGATCTCTTGGAAGTAGATTTTAAAACTGGTGATTTTCAAAATTTATCACAAAAAACGTCTCATAAATTTGAACCTGTGGATGAGCAACTCCAAAATATTATTGAAGCTGGGGGATGGAAACCCAATCTAGAGAAAAGGCTTTCAAGACTGTCAGGGTGAGCAACTAAAATATTTATCAAGAAGCACTATGGCTCAACGTAAATGTGTTATCCGGCCGCACCGTCCATCTCTACAATTCGTTTCTTTGAAATATGTATTCCGTACGTTTTAAGATAACTTTCACCTACTACTCTAAAACCGTGACATTCATTTGCTGGAAAAATTACGGTGCCACCAGGGCCTATATGAATAACCTCAGCGCTTCCATCGGACCAAGCCTCTGCGTGCCCCTCTATCACTGTAATAATTTCTACATAAGGATGTGAATGGTTGGGGGTGGAATATCCTGGAGGTGACACTTGAATACCAGCCACTAATTCGGCATCATCACTTTTTTCTTCGACTAAGGTTCTGTATTGCGCACCGCCTGGAAACTCTTCCGTAGGCACATCGTCATAATGGGTTACCTTAAGCTTAGCCATTAACACCTCCATCTCTTAAATATTTTATAAACAACTTAATTCAAAAATATATTAGGCCGATGACCAGTGAATAAAGTATGACGCTAAAAATATTACATGTAATACTTTACCAGGACTATCACTCTGTATAAAGCAATATAACTGGGAGGATACTAAGCAAATACTGAGCCTGCCAGAATTATTAGAGATTCTAATATGATTAAAAACAAAATTGATGCAAAAAAGAAAACTTGATCATGCACTTTCCAAAGGTAGCTCAGTTTCTAGTAAACAATAAAAAACTTCTCGCTTTTGGTTTTTTTTTGGCATTAGTATCAAGCTTCGGACAAAGTTTTTTTATAGGAATAATCGGCCCAGAAATTCGTGCAGAATTTAGTTTAACTCAATCTTCCTGGAGTCTAATTTACATGCTTGGTACGATTGCAAGTGCGTTAGTTTTGCCTTTCAGTGGTCAACTTATTGATAAAATTTCGCTTAAATATTATACAACTTTAGTAATTTTATTATTAGCAACCTCTTCTGCGTTCATAGCTATCTTGCCTTCTGTCACGTTTTTACTACTAGCAATTTTCCTTTTACGGCAGAGCGGACAAGGATTAATGAGTCACACTAGTTTTGTGTCTATGGCTCGATATTTTCCGGATAACAGAGGAAAGGCAGCTGCTATAGCCTCATTGGGTCTTTCTGTTGGCCAGGCAACACTTCCATTCTTAATGATACTATCAGTTTCCTTGATTGGTTGGCGCTTTAGTTATGGACTTATAAGTATCGCGATAGTTTTAGTTGCTCTTCCAATTTCACTTCTACTTTTGAGCGGAGATCAGTTCGGTCAGAAAAATCATATAAGTCAGTCTAGTATGCATGGGTTAGAAGTAGGAGAAGTAAAAAGTTGGTCTAGAAAACAAGTACTAAGAGATGTAAGATTCTATATCTTAATACCTGGCGTCACAGCGCCATCTCTAGTAATTACTGCTTTATTTTTTCATAATCTAACAGTAGCAGAATTAAAGAACTGGGATAGCACTTGGGTTGTAGCAAATTATTGGGTCTACAGCCTAGGGTCTCTTCTGGCAGCTCTCTCTTCTGGACCTTTGATTGATCATTTATCTGCAAAAAGGGTGTTACCATTGTTCTTAATTCCCTTGATATGTAGTTTGTTAATTGTTTGGGGCGTTAACAATATGTGGTGGTCCATATTTTATTTATTTTTACTGGGACTGACCGCAGGGGTTACGTACACCGGACTGACGGCACTTTGGGCGGAGTTATATGGGGTAGATCATTTGGGCGCGATCAAATCATTATATTCATCTATTGGTATTTTTGCGTCAGCTCTGGGACCAGTTGTAATGGGTGTGATGTTAGATCTAGACTTTTCTATAGAATTAATTTCTCTTGCACTTGCTGGATACTGCATCATTTCAACTGTGATACTTTTTCAAGGAATATTTTTATATAAAAATAAATAATAAAATAAAAGTCTCGAAAACGCGGGGAATCCCAACCCTATGACTTAAACCAATAGACAGGCCGTCTGTATACTCTGTCCAGTTTTTGTATCAGGACAATAATAATAAATATTTTTACCAACATATTCAAATCAGCCGTCCGATATTTTTTCAACTATGCCCTGTAAAATAAAAATGTATATAAATGATCCAATATGAGTTTAGCAGCGTAAATTTGGGTTCAAAGCCGAATAATAATATCTTAACCTCATTTCAAAAGGACAATAAATATGACTACTTTTAAGACAATGGTCTTTGCTGTTGCACTCACCATATTGCCGCTGACCGCTATTGCTATGAATCACGGGTCGAAAAAAGATATAGTGGATACCGCGGTAGCAAATGGTTCATTTAAAACTTTAGTTGCAGCGGTAAAAGCGGCTGGTCTAGTGGACACCCTAAAGGGTAAAGGACCATTCACAGTGTTTGCTCCAACCGATGCGGCGTTTGCTAAACTCCCCGAAGGAACAGTTGCAAGTCTTTTAAAGCCAGAAAATAAACCTAAACTTGTAGCAATTCTTACTCACCATGTCTTAGCTGGAGCTGTGCCATCAGCAACTGTAGTAGGAAAAAAATTAGGTCCGAAAACAGTCAATGGAACTTCACTGTCAATAGATGGAACGATGGGAGTTATGGTGGGTGATGCAAAAGTTATCGCTGCCGACGTAAAGGCATCCAATGGTATAATTCATGTTATTGATAAGGTTCTTCTTCCCTAATCTTATGAAAAATTGAGGGAAATTTGCAGATATAAAAAGGGAGGTGAGCTATCTATTCACCTCCCTTCTTACACTATCAGAACGGTTCAACTATATTTTGCAGGATCCCCAATATACTTCCTTATCATAAGGAAAATAGAGGTAAAGATTTACATCTACAATTTTGTTAAGCTTTTCTAAAGACTGTGGCGACCCCGGAGAGATTCGAACTCCCGACCCTGTGATTCGAAGTCACATGCTCTATCCAGCTGAGCTACGGGGCCACTTTACTATTTTAGCGATCTATTATTTTATTCTCAAATTCTAAAATAGCTTACTACAGACAAATTATTGCCAGAATATTTTGCCTAATATTTTATAGCAAAACAAATATTAAGACGCTATATGAGCAATCCAAACAAAACTTTATTTTTTTTGAAATAAATTTTTCAATATTAGTCTTGGAATTTTCGAGTCGAAACAAAGAAAGCCAGTAAGGCTAGTACTGGAAATAAACACAGCGTCCAGATCGGTACGGAAGCAAAGCTATCTAGTACGATTTTTATCAATAAAATTTCAATAACTAAAAATCCGATACCAGAACCAAACAGCAATCGCTTAGCAGCCGATCTTATTGTCCCCTGAGCAATGAAAAGTAATAAACCTATAAAAAACACTCCTCCCGCCATAAGCTCTCTTAAAACTGATCCTACCCTTATAGCTTCTTCACCAACATCAGGGAACATGTCTTTAGTTATACCTTCAGAAAACAAATAGAAGATAATCCCAAGAAAAATCATAAGGATACCGTTTATTGCTAACATTACTCTGGAATTATTCAGCATTGGCTTTGCCCCCAAAATATGACACACCAAGCCCACTATTTTGAACAATACAAATAAGTATATTAATAAATTATTTATAATAAAAAGAATTATATTTATGGATACATACTTATCTCTTTTAGGCTTTATAGTTATAATGGTAGGGACACCTGGACCAGCTAATTTACTACTTACCATCGGTGGAGTTCAATTTGGGCTCAGTCGCTGTCTACTTTTCATTTTGGGCTTAATTATCGGGAAACTAGTACTAAATATTCTTATTGGATTAGGTCTAGGTGTTTTTATCACTAATTACCCATGGATAACCTTAGCTCTCAAATTTACTAGTGCAGCATATATGATATGGCTTTCAGTTACTTCTTGGAGTATTGACCCAAAGGCTAAAGTTGAGAAAAGTAGTAGCAGTAAATTTGGTTTTTATAAGGGTTTAATCGTTCATCCCCTAAATCCAAAAGCTTGGGTAATGTGCCTTATAGCTTGGACAGCATTTGCCCCTAAACTAGGCACTGCCTCAGAACAATTGGTTATAGTTTGTCTAAGTTTTATATTATGCCAGTTAGTTCTTCATTCAGCTTGGTGCTGGGTAGGAGAAAAACTACGCTATCTTCCATTTAACAGACAGAAAACTTCAAGATTTCTAATAGTCCTTACAATAATTGTTATATTATGGGCAGTTACTGTAACAACATAAACTTATATCTTAAGGTCTCTTTCCATATAAATTATATTCTCCAAAGGGTTATCATTATATTTTTCAATAGTTACAAACTTGAACCTCTGATATAGCTCTATTGCCTTTTCTAAACGAGTTTCAGTGTCTAAACGCATCTTTAGGTAACCTGCTGTAACAGCAAATCTAATAATCTCTTTTACTAACTTTTCTCCCAACCCATTACCACGCCATTGTTCACGCACAAACAACCTCTTCATTTCACAAATTTTGTTTTCTAAGGGTCGCAGAGCTACTCCACCGGCTATACCTTGTCCTTCCCAAACAAGCAAAATGGTACCATTTGGTTCGCTATATTTTCCCGGCAAACTTGCCAGCTCTTCATCAAAGCCCTGAAATCACAAATCTACTTGGAGCCAATCCTGATATTCTTTAAAAAGCTTGCGAACTTCATCAATATCATTTGGGATTCGCGCTGGTTGAATAATAAAGCCCATTTATAAAACCTCTTAAGCCAAATAGTTGTTTAAGTTTAAAACTAGAATATATTCTCCATAAACAGACTTATACCAAATAACTAATCAGAAAAATACCATCTTTAACTGCGGAACCGTAAATTTCCTCGGTGCAGTTGCTCAAGCTTGTTGCAACCCATAAGCTTCATATCTCGCTCCAACTCACCCTTATAAAGCTCTAAAGCACGCTCAACTCCTTTTTGCCCCGCTGTAGCAAGTGCGTAAAGATAGAGCCTTCCGCCAGAACACGCTTTAGCTCCCACTGAAATAGCTTTGAGGACGTGCGTGCCCCTTTGAATTCCGCCTTCACACACAATATCTATTTTATCACCTACAGCGTCTACAATTTCTGCCAGCTGATCAAAGGGTGCTCGACTGCCATCAAGTTGCCGACCGCCATGATTTGACACTATTACTCCTGTACAACCGATATCAACTGCTCGCTTAGCATCTTCAACACTCATAATTCCCTTTAAAGCAAAATGTCCTCCCCATTTAGCACATAAATTCTCAGCGTCCTTCCAGTTCATTGTTTGATCCAACATGCTAGAGAAGTATGAGCCAATGGAAGTAGCTGTACTTGTGCCCTCCGAGATATGGTCTTTTAAATGCGGGAGTTCAAATTTTGGTTTTGTTAAATAATTCCATACCCAAACTGGCTTGGAGGCAAAACTGAAAAGGCTATTAATTGTAAGTTTTGGTGGAGAGGTAAAACCAGTTCGTAAATCCCGTTCCCTATTGCCACCAGTTATTGTGTCTACAGTGAGGGCTAGGACATCAAATTTTGCCAATTTAGCTCTCTGAAGAATACTATCGTTCAGACCACGGTCTTTATGAAAATAAAATTGAAACATTTTAGGTGTAGTAATCAAGCTTCCAATTTCTTCTGCGCTGACTGTTCCAAGTGAGGAAATTCCAAACATTGTCCCATATTTTTGGGCAGCCATTGCAACAGCTCGCTCTCCATCATAGTGAAAAAGTCGCTGCAATGCCGTTGGTGCACAATATAATGGCATATCAAGTTTTTTTCCAAATAAAGTTGTAGATAGATCCACATTTTCAACATCATTCAAAACGCTAGGTACAAGATCCACCTCTTCATATGCTTTAGTATTTCGATCGTAAGTAACCTCGTCGTCAGCAGCACCATCGATATAGTGAAAAACAGGACTAGGAAGGGTTCGTTTTGCAGCCTTTTTAAAATCCTGGAAATTATAGCAATTATTGATTTTCATTTTTTTCCAACAAAATAATTATTTATAACAAATATTCTTGTAACATTAGATACCCTGACAATAATATAACGAAAAACTCAAGTAAAAATTAGTCAACCATATTTCCATAAATGAACCAATATTTTGTTGTTAACGGATAAATAAAGACAGAAGTTGCTATCCTGTTTATAAAGCATCTTGGCAGCATTCCCTGTAACAAGTAAACTTATCTGTATTGGTCTGGGAGAAAGTAAACCTTAAAAAGTTATTCTGCTAATTATTTTTGTTGACTTAGGAGTGGGGAAAATGTTTCTAAAAAATTACTGGTATTGCGCAGCTTTACCAGAAGAAATCACCAAAAATCCCCTAAGACGAATTATATGTAATTTACCTCTCGTGTTTTACCGAGATACTAATGGTAATCCTGTTGCACTTGAGGATCGATGTTCTCACCGACAAGCACCTCTATCCTCAGGAACAATACGTGATGATAATATTCAATGCTCCTATCACGGATTTGTTTTTAATGGTGATGGTAAGTGTATTTATATCCCGCACCAAAAAAATATTCCCCGACGGGCACATATAATTTCCTACCCCATAAAAGAAAAATGGGGATTTGTTTGGATTTGGAATGGGGATCCAAAATTAGCGGATCAAAATAAAATTCCATCATTACCTTGGACAAAAAGCCCAAAAAGAAGTCCCGTATTTCTGTATTATTATGTTAGGGCTAACCATCAACTCGTAGCCGATAATTTATTAGATATTTCCCATGCCGATTATTTACACTCAGACACACTAGGTTCAAAATCGGGTATAATGGATGGCCCAAAACCAGACAAAGTAGAATTTAGAACTTGGACAAAGGGTAATGAAATACATAGTTTTAGAAAACTAACTAATGTCGAAGTAGCAAGCTACCCCAAAAAATGGGGAAAATTTATTAACAACGTAAATCGTACAAATATACAAATGTGGGAAGCACCGAACACCGTCCATGTCCATCTGGAGTTTGAAAATAAAGAAAATAAGATACTAATCAATCATGATCATATAATGACGCCGGAAACAGAAACCACTACTCACTATTTTATGGACTTTACGAGAGATTTTGGTCTAGATGGAACCAAGTATCCAACTGATGAAGATATCTATAAGGAACAATATAGTGTTATTACTGGTGACGATTTGCCAATGATTGAAGCTCAACAATCGAATATTGACTTATGCAGAGACGCAATCGATGTGCCAGTTAAAGCGGATAAACTTATCAGTGATGTCCACCGACATTTAGCAAAACTATACAAACTACAAGATATTGGCGTCCCCTCCTATATTGCTGGAAAAAATTAGTTGGAAAGTTGAATGCTTGAACTTTATTACCTTGAAGAGGCAGATTCAATCTGCTCAAACCGAGTTTTAATGACATTATCAGAAAAAAATATTACGGAATGGGCTCCTAGGAAATTAGTTCTTCTTAATAGAGACCAGTTTAAAGAGGACTACCTTAAACTAAACCCAAAGGCACAGGTCCCAACATTGGTCCACAATGGGATACCCATAAGAGAGTCTTCTATTATTTGTGACTATATAGATAATCTAAAACCTGAAATACCCCTAAAACCGGAGAATATAGCTGATATAGCGCATATGCGCGAATGGATAAAAGACTCAGATGAATCTGCTTATCAAGCAACTGCCTCTATCAATTTTGTAACAAAATTTCGATTGGAGATACCACTTAAACAAATGGAGAAAAGGTGGAAAAAAGTAACGGATATTGAGCGCCTACATCGTCAACAATCCTGTGTTTACGAAGGACTCGATTCACCCTACGTACTAAGGGCCATCGGGGCCTGGGATAGAATATTTGGGAAAATGGATCAAATATTATCAGATGGCCGTCCATGGATAATGGGAGATCAATTTACTTTAGTCGAAACATCTTTTGCACCATTTATCAAAGTATTGGAGATGCTGAGACTATTAGATATTTGGCTTGAAGGTCGCCCCAATGTCAACCGTTGGTGGAAGACTATAATCTCCCGATCAAGTTATATAAAATTAGAGGAATATCCCGGTCAAAGCCTAGATGCCTCTACTCCGCACGCTAAAGCCGGAGCCCAAGTATCAACCAAAGTAAAAGAACTACTAGAAAATTACCGAAAGATTATGCCATAGGTAGGTTATAAGAAATGAAATTTGGATCAATTTATCCCCACGTATGTGTGCAATGTAACTATGAATAGTAACTCTATCTAATTTAGTTCCGCTCAATCATATAGTTTCTTACGGAAATGTAAGTTGCCGAGCCAAAAATTACTATTGATCCAATCCAGGTAAAAATATCTGGAACCTCGCCGAAGACTATATAGGCGATTGGAACTACCCACACCAAACGCATATAATCTACAGGTGTTACAACCGGTGTTTCACTAGACTTCAAAGCAGCTGCCAAGCAAAGATGGAGTAAACTGCTAACTACTCCCACTACCATTAAAATAAGCAATTCTGTCATATTTGGCCAAGACCAATAGAACAATGCGGGAACCAAGGTTAAGGGTGCCATAAATAACCCCAGATAAATAGTTATTGTAGCGATGGAATCAAATTTACCAAGCTGACGCAATAAAACAAAAATAAAGGAAAATGCTAAAGCAGCCACTAGGACAGAGAGATGACCAAGTTCCACAGGTTGCATACCCGGCCTCAAGATAATTAGGACTCCTGCAAAACCTGTCATAACAGCCGTCCAGCGTCTCCATCCCACTTTTTCTTTAAGTATAATAGCCGCCAGAATTACGGCTAAAACAGGTGTTACAAAGGTCAATGAAGTGGCAGTTGCGACGGGTATTGCCATTAATGAAAAATAAAATGTTAACGTAGCTACAGCATTCAGTGCAGCCCGGACAAAAAGAAGACCAAGCCTTTTTGGAACAAAAACTGATTTTCCAAAGATAATAAGTAGTGGCAGACAAATTAAAACACTAAATACTGCCACAAAAAAGGTTAGGACAAAAGGGTGTAGTGCCGATCCTATGGACTTAACCAAAACGTTATTGCAAGCCGCAAGAAATGTAAATGCCAACATCCATACGACACCTACCAAGTTGTGATTAATTGTTCTCATAGAGCCTTGGCTTCAATAGTTTAATTGTAAATTTCAGTAGAGTTAATACTTTAGCGTCTACATATAATATTATGAACGCTTTTAACTGGTGCCAAAACAGAAGGTGGAGCACTAGTCAAAATAAAACCTAAGTCCTTAAGTATTTCTTTTACTTCTGAATCACAAGGCAAATCGTCATTAATTTCAATAAGCAAAGTTTTCAATTCGGGGCGCTCTAATATTTTTCTGGCGCCATTAATTATTTTATTTTCTATACCATCCACATCAATTTTTATATGGTTGGGAGTCGGAATTACTGAGGTTTCTACAAGATGATCAATAGTAGTAGAAAAAGAGCCCTGAGAAAAAGCTGGTGCAAACTCTTGATGCGCAAAATTCTTATTACTAGCAAAACTATGGCAACTCTCACCAGACTCGAATACTGACAAATGAAGAAAATCAAAACCTACCTGATCACTTACTGCCAGGGGATACGCGGTTACTTTTTCCACTAGATTATTATAAAAAATATTCCTATTGAGTATGCTAAAGTTCAGAGACTCTGGTTCAAAAGAAAAACATCTAACACCTTTGCTAACCGTCGCCCACAATGAGTAAAGGCCAATATTAGCACCAACATCTAAGAAAATTTCTCCCTTTTTAAACTCTCCTATCCATTCAATTGTCTCTGGCTCAGCTACAAACATTGTATCTACTAACGCCTTAATATTAACTGTAGGAGTGTAAAATTTAATACTAAAGTTGTTTTTTTCTAAAGTACAAGTTGGCGTCAAGCTCTCATAAAATTCTAATGATATTTTGGGCTCACTCAATTTCTAATCATCCTTTATGGGCAGGTATCAAGAAAAATGAGTCTAAGACGAACAAACTAGCTTTGGCAACTAAAGGTTTACCTTAACTTGACGGTTAGCTTGAAAATTTTTGAGAGTATTGTGAAGGAAATATTAGGAAGGTGGCGACCCCGGCAGGATTCGAACCTGCGACCCTTGGATTAGAAATCCAATGCTCTATCCAGCTGAGCTACGGGGCCTAACTTTATAACAATTAAATCACTCATTTTTATCAAACCTAAAGTTATCAGCATAACTTTTAGGAGTAACATTACGGGTTTGTGGCTCTATAATTTCGTATGGCACTCCATTATCCTCTACATATTTAACAGCTTCCTCTTTGCTTTTAAATTTAAGTTTCAACTGAGCTCTCATATCACCGGAGCCTACCCAACCCATCAAGTCATCAACTACCTTAGGCTCTTCGGGTTCGTATTCAACCAACCAATAATGGGTCTTCGATAGACCCGATTGCATAGCAGTTTTACTAGGTTGGTAAATCAATGCCTTCATCTTTCAATTTATCCCTTTATTTATACTGCCCTTGTCTCGTAATCCGCTGGAAGCGTAATTTCGAGAAGCTCCAAATCATCCGAACACTTGAGTTCATTATGTACAATACTTGGCGGTTGCAAACAACAATCGCCAGGACCAAATTTGTGTTCCGTATCAGTATAACTACCATCTTTATTTTCAATTTTATAAATAAATTTAATCCATCCTTTTAAGATATAAATCATTTGAAAACTTAACTCATGAGTATGCAGACCAGTAGTATGCAGGTCACTTGGATCACCACCTTTTTTTACTCTGATTATATGAGCCTTTGCCATTCTTTGAGTCGCTGACGTAACTCCTAGATCTCTATATTCGAAGAAGTCTCTTAAACCATCTTCCCAAACAGCGTCTTCGGCGTAACTTGCCGAGAATTCGATGTCTAAGGAATCCTGAAAATTAAACTTTTGTAGCTGTGTCATTACCTATCTCCCTATACCTATTATATACCCCATTAACCTCTTTATTTCTCGACAAACCGCGGAAAAACCCCTTCTGGTTTCAGTATTTTTGCTCCCGGTTGGATTCTTATATCCGAATTTAACGCTTTAAAGTCTCTATCCTTATCAGGGACACCAAGTTGATCAAGTAATTTTGCTCCTGCAGCTGGCATGACTGGTTGTATGATAATTGATATACGCCTTATAACTTCAGCTCCAACATATAGAACCGTCTTCATTCTTTCTGGGTTCTTTTCTCTTAATCCCCACGGTGCTTGCCTATCGATATAAATGTTGCATTCACTAACAAGTCCCCAAACCACCTCTAAACCATTATGAAACGCCTGTTTTTCAAAATAATTTCTTATGTCTGACAATAAAATTATAGAGGACTCAAGTAGCTTTTTGTCATCACCATTAAATTCGTCTGGAAAAGGAATTGCTCCATCACAATTTTTGTAAATAAAGGAAAGACAACGCTGGGCTAGATTTCCTAAATCATTAGCTAAATCTGCATTAATTCTCTGAATAATACTCTCTCTAGAGAACGAACCATCCTGACCGTAAGGCACCTCCCTCAATAAAAAGTACCTAATTTCGTCCAACCCAAATTCCTCCACCAAGTCCTGTGCCGAAATTACATTACCAAGAGATTTAGACATTTTTTCACCTTCGACATTCAGAAACCCATGTCCAAATATACGTTTAGGCACTGGTAATTTTGCACTCATCAAGAAAGCTGGCCAATATACCGCATGGAACCTGACAATATCCTTTCCAATAATATGTAAGTCGGCAGGCCAGTGAGTTTCCATGGTAAAAACTTCACTATCTTTATTAATGTTTTGGGATTTGTCAGGAAAACCTAGAGCTGTAATATAGTTGGTGAGAGCATCCAACCATACATACATAATGTGTGCCTCATCGCTTGGCACTGGAACCCCCCACTTAAACGTAGTTCTCGATATTGACAAATCTCGTAAACCTTGTTTAACAAAATTTATAATCTCGTTCTTTCTTGATTCTGGTAAAATAAACTCTGGATTGGCCTCGTAGTAATCAAGCAAAGGCTGAGTATACGAAGATAATTTAAAAAAATAACTTGGTTCTTCAACCCATTCAACCGAGGCACCTGAAGGAGCTATTTTCTTTTTAGGATCATCTGGATCAATGACTAGTTCTGCTTCCTCAAAGTACGCCTCATCTCTCACGCTGTACCACCCGGCATACTTGCCAAGGTAAATATCTCCAGCATCCCACAAATTATTCCAAATTGACTGGCTAGCTCTTATATGCCTTTGCTCGGTAGTTCTAATAAAATCATCATTGGAAATATTAAGTAGATGAGTCATTTGACGAAAGGCATCAGCATTCCCATCACAAAATATCAGAGGGTCCTCTCCCGCTTCAATAGCTGATTTTTCAACTTTTTGTCCATGCTCATCTGTACCGGTAAGAAAAAAAACATTATAGCCATCCAACCGCTTAAACCTTGCCATGGCGTCGGCGGATATTGCCTCATATGCATGCCCTAAATGGGGTAGTCCATTAACATAAGAAATTGCAGTTGTAATGTAATAAGAGGGTCTTTTTGACAAATTTTATTTCCTTACCAATTTCTATAGATAATAGTCTGGCTTTTTGATCATTGTTTTAATTAATGCTACTAGAAATACTAACCGCACTCCCTGCACAAAGAAGAAATTTTCATGAAGGTAGTAAAAATAGTTTGTTTTTTATCCAAATTTACATTTTCGGTCTGCCTAAACAAGTGATTCATTTCCTGCCACTGGTTTACCCATTGATCCCTTCTAATATTATGAACACCTCCTGCTGCTTCTATCTTAGCTTTCTCAGCCAACCAGTGACTTAGCAATATATGGACCGTTTGAAAGGCTTTACCTGTTCGATCCTTTACAACAAGTGACAATAATTCCTCAAGAACTTGAATATTTAGACTAATGGGATCTGAGAATATATCATTTGTTAATCGAAACACTTCGATTCCAGAACTATCAGCTATATCGATAAGATTACCTACACTTCCATTTGAAATACTATATAAGCTATCTAAGTCATTATTATCTAACCCTATATTAAAAAATTTTATGACTTCACCTATATTTTTCTTACTTAAGGGAAACAACCTCAACAGTCTGCATCGAGACCTAATTGTAGGAAGTAATCTGGCAGGGTTATGCGAAACTAATAACAGCAATGAATACGGTGGGGGATTCTCTATAGTTTTCAATAGAGCGTTCTGGGCATCCTCTCGCAAATCATCTGCTGCATCAACTATCGCAACACGGTAGCCCCCATTAGAAACGGTTTTCCGAAGAAAATTAGTTAAAAATCTAGCTGAACTTTTCTCGGGGTTAGCCATCTTACCAATAGGTATGTTATTACTAAACTTTTTTGATTGTGGGTCTATAACTCTTTCAAGACTTAAAAAATCTGGATTGGTTCCCAGTGATATGGAATTAAAGATGGGAGATTCAGGGGGTACATAAAGTTTTGCCTCATTCTTTTTTTGCTGATTTTCCTCATAAAGCTCAGAGTTATCATCAAATAGTGATACCTCACCTTGGTTCTGTGATACGCTCTTTGATAAAACAAATCTAGCTATTCGGTATGCCAGGGTTGCCTTTCCAATGCCCTTGGGCCCTGTGATTAGCCAAGTATGGTGTAATCTGCCAGACGTAAAGTCATTTAAAAACTCACTTTCAGCTCCGCCTTGGCCAAACAAAATCGGGGTATTCTTTGGATGCCTCCTATCAATGTCTATTTCCGACGACACCGGTCATACCTTTAAGCTATAATTTCTAAACATCGTGCAATAACTATACTAACAATATTATTATAAATTTCTTGCTCACCTAGACTAGCGTCTACAAGCACGCACCTTTCTCTGTTAGTAAGAGCTATCTCTTTGAAGCCCTTTCTAATACGTTTGTGAAATTCAAGCTCCATTCTTTCGTATCTATCTTCAGACAAAACCTCTTTATTTGATAATGATCGTTTTTTCGTTCTTTGAATCCCTTCTTCAGGATTTAAATCCAGAATGAAAGTTAAATCTGGAAAAACCTCATCCGCAACAAATTTATATATATTATCTATTAAGTTAGGGGAAATTCCGTGACCGTATCCCTGATAGGCATATGTAGAGTCCACGAAGCGGTCACATAATACCCAAAGACCATCATCTAGTGCTGGTGTAATTTTCCGAGCTAGATGGTCACGTCTAGCAGCAAAATGGAGTAGGAGTTCTGTTTCCGGGTCCCATTGATCTGGTTCCCCATTTACTAAAAGGTCTCTTATAATTTCGGCTGATTTAGATCCGCCAGGTTCTCGGGTAACTATATGATCAATAGAACGTTCACTTAAAAATCTAGAAAGACGGTTAACCTGGGTAGATTTCCCAACTCCCTCACCTCCCTCAAATGTAATAAAAAATGGGGGCGACTTATTTTCAATCATCCAACCTCACCCCAAAGTATGTAAGAAATAGCTGCACCTATCCTATAAAACCATCCCAGCTTAGTAACCCTCTGAGAGGCATACATGGGAATTTCTAACTGATTTTTACCAGGAACAGATACTAATAGCTTTCCTATTTGATCCCCTTTAAATATGGGAGCTGGTACAGGTTCATTAAAGACCGCCTTGATATTTATTTTATCGATAATATTTTTTCTTAAAGACATAACTAATCCTTTATCAAGAACCAAGCCCACCCTGCTTTTGTCTCCCATCCAGACCTTAGCGTGTGTAACGATTTGCCTGGGTTTAAAAAGCTTATAATTACTAAACACGCGATACCCCCAGTCCAAAATTCTCTCAGACTCTAAACTTCTTTGCCTAGAAGTTTTTAAACCATTTAATATCAAAACCAACCGCCGACCATTTCTAATTGTACTAGCCGCAAGACCATACCCCGCCGCCGCCGTATGACCAGTCTTTAAGCCATCTGCTCCAATATCTTTGTATAAAGTCGGATTGCGATTATTTTGCTTAATTCCTGCATATGTAAAAGTTTTTTGAGAGTAAAAATGATAATATTTAGGAAAATTTTGTATAGTTGCTATAGTAACTTTTGATAAATCCCTCGCTGTTGTATAATGCTCAGGGTCGGGCCAACCACTAGCATTTAGAAAGTTAGATGAATCCATACCTAATTTTTTTGCATTTTCATTTAATGAATCAGAAAAGGATCCCTCAGATCCCGACAAGCCTTCAGCAAGAACTATACTTGCATCATTACCCGATTGCACTATGACACCCCTTATTAAATCTTCAACATTTACTCTGGACCCAGCCCTTAAAAACATCTTTGAACCACCCTTCTTCCAGGCCTTCCTGCTAACTCTAAAATTATCCTTCAATTGAAGGCTGCCATCTTTTAATGCCTGAAAAACGTTATAAATCGTCATAATTTTACTCATGGAAGAGGGGAACATCCTCTCATCGGCATTCTTCTCGAAAAGAATATTACCGGTGTCATAATCAACTAATATTACCTGCTTGGCTGGGGTCTCCAGAGCAAAGCCCTTTAAAGGTAAAAACGTTCCCAGGATAAAAAGAAAACTCAATAAAAACTTTGACACAAGAAAATTCCTAACCATTTTATTTGTTAATTACTCTAAGGTGCACAGATATAAACTAAATAAATTCAAATAAGGATCCAAAAACGACTTTTCATATAACAGGATAATATGTGATATCTAGATACTACTATGGCCTTAATCTACCACAATCCTAGCTGCCAAAAAACCGGCATTTAAAATCCTGTCTAATATATTGTCTGCATTTGATAAGGAACTAATTGGCCCTGCCCTAACTCTAAAAAACTCCTTACTACCAATTATTTTGGATGTAATTTTAACATTTTCCAGCCCCGCTAACCTCATCGCAACCCTGTTAGCATTATTAAATTCTGTAAATGCCCCGACTTGAATATACATTTCGTTTTCTACTATCGGCACTTGGGTAATTTTTCCATCGGCAATTGGCATTCTAGATCTTTTCGCGCTGATTGATTTGCTGGCCTTAATAGATGGTTTCTTACTAACTAAAATATTTCTTGGCTGTGACTCGGTTCCCCCCTTTGGGGGCAATAAGGATTTCTGAGTAACACTAGCTTTAGGCAACTTTGTCTTTGAGCCAATAGGGGTTCCGCCTGACTGAAACAAAATATTCTGTTTTGCTTGTTGAGCAAGCATTCTGGACTCGGTCTCCATAAGTTGGACTCTCACTCTTGCTGTACCATCTTTAAAGAAACCTAAAAGCTGAGCACCCCTGCGTGAGACATCAATAATCCTTCCATGAGCAAAAGGCCCCCTATCATTAATTGTTAACCTCAAAGACCTACCATTTTCTAGGTTAGTAACCTGAACCATACTCGGCATCGGTAAGGTTTTATGCGCTGCGGTAAGGGCATTCTGATCATAAACTTCCCCATTAGCAGTTTTTTTTCCATGAAATCCTGGGCCATACCAAGAGGCTATGCCGGTCTTATCATAGCGATAATCTACTCTAGGATAGTACCAAATACCTTTTATTTTATAAGGGTCACCAACTTTATACTTTCCAATGGTATTAGTTGACTCTGATTTACCTATACGTTTAGCAGTATGCGCAATTAGCTGGGTTTGAGAGCAACCAGCCAACATTTGGAATCCTAAAAATAACACCAACAGTAATATTGCGGATTTATTTAACATAAAGATAACTTAACCAATTTTACTCCCATGATCTAGATTTTCGTCTAATCAAAGCATCGACTTATTTATTTTTTCTAACGATCGCATCAGCTAGACTTCCCACAGCTACAGCAAAGTATAGAGATCTATTCCACTTCAAAATAGTGAAATAATTTTTATAGACTAGGTACACCTTACTATCACTGTCTTTACTCTTTACCAGCGCCCCCAAAAGTTCTCGACTTGGTAAATCTCTTCCGTTTGCTCTCTTTATTCCTAAAGAACGCCATTTTGACATCCGCTTAAAACTTTTAGAGTTGATAAGGGTTCCATCAAACTCCTCTGGTGTTCTAACTTCACGCCCCCAAGTCTGGTCGCCCTTCCAACCCGATTTAGATAGATAATTTGCTGCTGAGGCAAACGCATCCTTCTTATTCCGCCAAATGTCCCTTTTGCCATCATTATCATAGTCAACTGCAAAATTTTCAAAACTGGAGGGCATGAATTGAAATTGGCCCATAGCTCCAGCCCAAGACCCCCTCATATCCCTTATATTTATATGACCCTGATCAAGAATACGTAATGCCCTAATTAATTCCTTTCTAAAGAACTTGCTTCTTCGCCCATCGAGAGCCAATGTCGCTAAAGAGTGCACAACAGAAAAACCTCCATCCAATCTGCCAAAATCAGTTTCTATACCCCAAAGCGCAATTATAAACCTTGGCTGAACAGAATATTTTTTGCCAATTTTCTCTAATATTTTGTTATTTTTTGCCAGCATAAGGCGTCCCTTCTTTATTCGCTGAGAAGGAATAACCCGCTTTAAATACTGATCTAGTGTCAAAGTAAATTCGGGCTGACGTCTATCAAGCTCAATTACCCTTTTAATGGGTTTAAAATCGTCAATTGCTAGATCCAAGGTATTTTTACTAATTCCTTTTTCTATAGCTTCTATTTTCAGCTTTTCTTTCCAATTATCCAATGTTGTATCAGACTTACATGGCGCCGAACTTGAGGCAGAGAAAACCATAGCCAAACTAAATAAGAAGCTTAAAGTTCTAATCTTTTTTCTCACAATTTTCATTTGATAACTATCCTAACAATATCACTAGATTATTACCTTCTTGGAAAAAACTCTGATGAGCGACCAGTCAACCAGTAGGCTGTTAAACCTACCCATTCATGAGCGCTAAAGGCTAAACTGTTAATGCCACCCCTAAAATTAAATCCAAGTTGGTGCCCCGCTGTGGATAAAGTCTGATAATCTACAGGATAGGCCAAGACATTCCAACCAGCCTTACGAAACGCTCCAACTGATCTCGGCATATGAAATGCGGAAGTTATAATTAACCATAATTCACCCTCAGCTGGATTTATGATATTTTTGCTATACACTGCGTTTTCCCATGTATTTCTGGATTGACTCTCAAAAACAACCCTAGATGCATCTAATCCAAGTTGGCTCATCAAGGGAGCCACGAAATCTGCTTCCTTTAAACTTTGGTCAAAAAGATTTCCTGATCCACCTGTAAAAACTAATTTTGCATCTGGGTATTCCTTTGCAAGTTTACAAAAATAAACAATCCTCTCAACCGAACTGCCAACCGAGACCACACCCCTATCGTCAGATACAAACTGATTAACTACTCCACCCAGCACGATTATACCTTTGATATCTTTAGGAACCTTATCCACCAAAGGAAATCTGTTTTCTAGCGTAACAAGTAGTTTACCTCCTATTGGAAAAATCGATACGAGTAGCACAAAAAATATTACAACCAATAGAGACCATTTAACTACAGTACGTTTTCCCAGCCACAACATTACGGAGACAAACACTAATACAAAGACAAAAATATTTCCTGGATCAAATATAAACCAAAATATTTTTGACAAACTAAAAAACATATCCATGTCCTTACTAATAACATGTTAACAATTAATCCAATAATAAAAGTTGGAGCTCTTACATAATGTGTTTAAGATTTGTAATACCTTCAAGAAAGTAATAATACGATCAAAAAGTTAATTCAAACTAGATAAAAACCTAATTTTGATAAGAGGAATGTTTATGGACAAAGAACGACTCGGTTTTATAGGTTTGGGTACCATGGGTATGCCAATGTCATTGAATTTATTAAAGTCTGGCAATAATCTCTCCATTTGGGGAAGAGACCAAAATAAATTAGAAGATGCAATTAAGGCTGGTGCCACACTCTTGGAAAATCCAAAAGTCGTGGCAGCAAATTGTGACGTAATATTTTTGTGTGTTTTTGATGCTGAGGCTGTTGAAGAGATAGTATTTGGGCCAAACGGTATTTCTGAGGGAGCACATGATAACCTTCTAATCGTAGATCATTCTTCTATTCACCCTGAGAAGGCTAGAGAGATAGCTAATAAACTAAATTCTTCTAGTGGCGCAAACTGGGTAGATTGTCCAGTTTCAGGAGGTAAATATGGAGCGAGAGATGGTTTGTTAGTAATGATGGCTGGCGGATCAGACCAGGACATTGAGAGATTGAAGCCGTTGGTAGAACCCACGTCTCAACGACTAACACATATGGGTCCTATTGGTTGCGGGCAAGCAACTAAATTGGTAAACCAAGCTATAATTGGTGCCGAAATTGCTGTATTGGCCGAGATGTTTGGTTTTGCAAATAAATATGGCGTAGATGTCAAAAATATACCTGACGCATTAGCTGGAGGATGGGCAGACTCCACGGTACTACAAGATCATGCCCGTCGAATGATTAAAGCTGAATATTGGGAAACAGCACCGGGAAATACTATTAAAGATTTAAATACTGTCTGTGACATGGGGAAAATAACTAGTTCTC
>PTLG01000160.1 GCA_002937995.1 Alphaproteobacteria bacterium MarineAlpha3_Bin7
TGTTAAAGTTCCAGCCATATCTAATTTTCGGTCTATTAGTCCAACTTTAGCCAAGATTTCTGTAGCTTCTCTCCTTGCACTTGAGCCCGAGTGTTGACGACCCTTCCCATAGAGAGACCCAATCATTACATTTTCTAGTACCGTAAGGCCAGCAAATGGTCTGACAATTTGAAACGCTCTACCTACTCCTAATCGATTAATTTGATCGGCTCGTAGTCGATCTGTTCTCTGGTCTTGGAACCAGATTTCTCCTGTTGTGGGTTTTTGATTTCCTGATATCAAGTTGAATAGGGTTGTTTTACCTGCACCATTAGCACCCATCAGTCCGACAATTTCTCCCTTTTCCACTGACAGATTGATAGATTTTACTGCCTGAAGCCCACCAAAAGTTTTACTAACATTTTTTAATTCAAGAATTTTCATACTTCCCATATTTCCGGTATGATATTATCCAACCATGAATCCCTTGGGGGGCTTTAAGAACAAAGATTATAAGAAGAATGCCCAAGATTATCATGTAAATTTCTGGCCAGTTAGCCCATAGTAATTCCTGTAATAATACTAAAGCCAGTGCTCCATATATTGGACCAGGGGCGTCATCTCCACCTCCAATTATTGCCATGGATACAATAGTGAAGGAAGTTACTGGATTAAATACATCCATAGGTT
The DNA here is from genome assembly GCA_002937995.1 of Alphaproteobacteria bacterium MarineAlpha3_Bin7. Classification (GTDB taxonomy): domain Bacteria; phylum Pseudomonadota; class Alphaproteobacteria; order Rhodospirillales; family UBA2165. The sequence continues at coordinate 670 of PTLG01000160.1, forward strand.
CAAAGTAACTATTCCTTAATATCATTACAGCGCCTACCATACTTGGAACTGTCGCAGAGATAGCAAATGCAAGTGCCTTAAAACGTGCCACATCAATTCCGAGTGTTTCGGCGGCTTCTTCATTTTCTCTGATAGCCCGTAATCCAAAACCAAAGCGAGAACGACGTACAAAATAAGTAACAAGAATTGAAGTTAGTGCCAGACTTAAAATCAAGTAATATAAAATTTCAAGGCTGGGAGCGCCAAAAACAAGGCGCCCAAATTTCCCCATACCTGCCTCTACATTTATTACAATAAATTTTATGAGTTCCGCTAGCCCGAATGTGAGAATAACAAAATAAGGTCCTCTAACCCTTAGACACGGATATCCGATCACAAACGCTAAAATAAATCCCACCAAACCAGCGATAATAATAGATAGAATAAAAGGTATAGTATTAAAGCATAGGACCATAACATACGCACCTACGCCAAAAAAAACTGCGTGTCCCAATGAAATGTATCCAGTCATCGCGGATAGGATTACCCAGCTTTGGGTTAATGCTATCCACATTAGTAGTGTTAAACCAAGACCCATAATATATTCACTACCAAGCATAGGAATACCTAAAAATATAAATGTAATTAAAGCTGCTAACCCTATGACTCGATTGGATGGTAAGGTCATTTGATACCTCTCTCTTTTCCAAATATACCTTTTGGCCTCCAAATCAAAACAGCTATAAAAACCCCATAAATTAGAATGGATCGCATGCTTGCAGTGGTCAAAACAACTCCATAAACTTCTACAAATGCCAAAAGAAAAGCTCCGGCTAGGCCCCCAGCTAAATTACCTAAACCACCGATAATGATTACAACAAATGCGGCTATGGTAAATGGGAATCCCATAAACGGTGAAACTTGCTCCAACATGCTTACTAGGCATCCAGTAAGCCCTGCGATTGCAAAACCGAGAGAGAAGCTTACCAGGCGGGTTTTTTCGACATTTATACCTACTAAGTTTGCCGCATCTGGTTGCTGAATTAATGCTCTTATTGAGAGTCCTATCATAGAATATCGAAAGAATAATATACTTATCAGACACACCGATAGGCCAGTTATAAGAACAAAAAGTCTGCCAGTTGTAACTTGAAAAGCGCCAAATTGGATAATGTCATTAAAGTAGGAGTAACCTCTCGCAGTTGGTGTAAAAGCGAATGCAATTATATTTTGAAAAATGATAGATGCTCCAAACAAAACAAGTAACGAGTTTGCCTCAATTTGTTCGACTACTTTGGATGATTTTAGTACTCGTTTACATACGAAATAATATAGAATTGCTCCTAGGGCTCCACCTAAGGCAAAAGCTATAAACATTGAGTAAATTGGACCTATGCCCGTAAGGGTAAATAGCCAGAATGCCAGATAGCCCCCTAGCATTAATACCTCTCCGTGAGCCACGTTCAGCAAGCGCATTGTCCCATAAATTAAATTTAACCCCAATGCGATGAGACCGTATATTCCCCCAAGAACCAGAGCTGAAATGAGTAGTTGGCCACTCATCAGATCAGTCATCTTACCACCTCAAAAAAATAGGAAGCTACTATATTATCTCTAATCTAGCAGCTTCCTTTACCCATATTTAGTAAAATGACTACTTCCAAGCCGGCTTTGAAATGATCTTAGCTGTGGCCTGTTTGGGTGGCCATATGATGTGGATTTTCCCATCTTGTATTTGAGACATCATAGTTGGAAGAAGCACGTTCATAACGCCCTCAAAACGAGCGGGGCCATTAATAGTCTGGAAGGTCTCAGAGGAAATAGTTTTTCTCAACTTGTCTCTGTTCAATCCTGACTTTGCCACCGCTTGTTCCAGTATCTCAACTGACATTTGGGTCATGGGTGCATCTAATGTGTCCGGAGGGCCCTTCCATCTAGCAGTATAATCATCATAAAACTTTTTGGCATTTGGCCAATCTTTTCGATAGGGTGTCCAGTGTCCCATTGTAATTAGGCCATTAGCCGCTGGGCCAAATATTCCTCCAAAAAATCCGTATTGTGGTCCTAATAAAACAACCTGCGTCTTTGCATTTAAACCCACCTCTCTGGCACCCTTAGCATATAAAACAGAATCACCTGGATAGGTGTACGCGAGGACTGCGTCTGCATTTGCGGATTTTACCTTTGTCAAGAGCGCAGTTAGGTCCTTTACGCCCGGAGGATAATCTTCGTTAACTAATAATTTTATCCTGGCTTTCTTTAATGCAGGTATAATAAATTTCTTGTTTTCCTGAGTATATTGAAGTTGGTTAGTAATCAGAGATACTGATTTTACTCCTTGATTTTGGAGAATTTCTGCTATTGCTGTACTTTGCACGTCCGGGAAAGACGATGTTGGAAACCAGATATTCTTAGCTTTTACATCTCTTAACAGCACCGAAGCTGCTGAATTACCAACCATTGGAAATTTGTATCTCTCCAGCACACCAACTATTGCTACATGAAGAGCGGTACCCCAAGGAGCTAAAAGTAAATCAACTTTATCTTTTGTAATTAGTTTTTCATAAATCTGTACTGCTTTAGCTGTATTTGACTGATCATCATAAAAAACAAGCTTTATAGGATGTTGCTTCCCACCAACTGTTAAACCGCCTGCGGCGTTGACCTGCTCACCCCACAATTTGTAAGTGTTTAGCTGAGAGCCTGCAGCTGCAGCAAAAATACCAGTCTTAGAAATTGAAAAACCAACTTTGACATCTTTAGCTTCTGTGTTCTTCGACGAAAAACAAAGAAACAGCATAAGCAAAGCTAGAAATACTGTTCTCAACATAATTCTCCCCCTTTATTATTAAATTATTTAACTTATTTACCCCAAAAATATCCTAAACTTCGGAAAATAAACTATCCTGGGCTCCTTTAGTATATCTAGGGATAGTCTACATGCAAATAAAATAAATGAGCTTTAATCATCATTGTATTTTAGGCCGTAATGGTAGCTAATTTTTTTGAAGTTAGGTAAAAATAGGTCAAAAGTGTAAACAAAACTAGTACTGCCCCGTAAAACACCATCAAGTTTGGTTGTTCTCCAGTTCCCATCCAGACCCAAAATGGTCCAAATATCATTTCCAAAAGTACAAGAAGGCTTACATTTGTTGCAGAGGTATATCGGGGTGCAAAAGCAAGACAGATTAGGGCAGTTGGCATTACTACAATCCCCATTAAAAGGATCGGAATAATATTTCCACCAAAAATTGAGGAATCAGGTGAGACCATAAAGCCAACTAAGCAAGATATTAAATTTCCTAGGGCTATTGCCAATATTATAGGAGTATTTGGGTATTTTCTTGATAGTATAAAAAAGAGTGACAGTCCAAAGGCGCTTATCAAACTAAATATGCCACCCAAAAAAATATTGCCAGATGGATTGTTTATAGGGGCTTGAGCATTAAATATTACAATCAGTACTCCTATAAAACAAAAGAATACGGCTAGCCAAGTTAAGGAGGTTGGTTTTTCTCGAAGAATAATAATACTCAAAATGGCTGCCATAATTGGCATGGTAGCCAGAGTGCTCAAGACTACGGTGATCTGGGTCTCTGTTGTTGCAAAGTTAAATGAAATATTACTTGTGCCTGAGGATAACAACAGAAGTAAAAATGGAATTGAAACAGCATTTTTAAATTCAGTTTTGATATCTCTCATGGATATAAATAACCATATCGACAACAAAGTAATTCCAATTAATGCGCCACGGGATATAGTAAGTCCCCAACCGTCTAAACCCGATAGCCTTATTAAAAGCGTGTCTGGGGTTATAATAAGAGCCCCTAACAATGCTAAGCCAATCCCAAAAAGGGACTTGTTTTCTATATTATTTTTTATCAACTATTTATGTTCCCACAAAATATTAGGTTCAGTACTTTGGTAGTTTTAATTCAAATAATAGAATAATTTCTAAAAACGATAAAGATAGCGGCTAGGCTGGAGATGTTCTTTCCCAGGTTAAACGATTTTCCTTTACTAGCAGCGCAAAAAAGCTAGCTAATATAGCTAGGAAGAAGGAAAGCCACCAAATCCATAGATGTTGAGCAGTTAGGTCAAATATCCAACCACCTATAAATGCCCCTACTGCTGCCCCGAGGGAATGACCCCCGAACAAAAGGCCAAGTGTTAGTCCAATGATACCTACTCCAATATGTGTCGCAACTATATTAGCGATAACGGGAAAGGTAGCAAAATTGAGCACTCCAAATATCACTGCGAAAGCAAACATTAAATTTAGATCAGTAGAAATAAATATTAAAAGAATAAAGGTTAAAGCTCGAAGGAAGAACATTAATGCTAATAATCGTGGCCTGTTCACTTGGTCAGCTAGCCATGAAAATAAGATGACGCCTACCAAGTTTCCGACACCATGTATTCCATATGCGGTTGAGGCTTCGACCAGAGTATATCCCGAAGAAATAGCGTAGGGCACAAAATATACATCAATTACCCCCGCGGTCGTAAAGCCACAAAGTGTAAATGCCCCGAATAATGGTATAAAAACTTTGTTGCTGAAAAGAAATTGGAGCCGCTGGGGTAGCCTATCGCCCCCAGAGTAATCAGTACTAGCAACATTGTCCTTTCTGTCTATTGGAGGCTTCAGTAAAATAATAACAAGTAACGTGATTAGACCTAATATGATTGCAAGCAACTGATAGGATGCTCGCCATCCAAAAAATGCAATTAAAATTCCAAGACCAGATAGAATTGGAAGTTGTCCAGCAGAGGCACCTGCTACAGCGATCCCGATCGCTAGTCCGCGGAGGCGATCAAAATAAGCGGATACAATAGCTGTTACAAGTGGAATTGAGACGGAAGCTTGGCCAATCCCACCAATTATACCAAAAAAGATAAAATAGTAATACGGACTAGAAATAAAAGAGGTACTGCCAATTCCTATAGCAGCAGCGGCCAGTCCGACGGCGATTACTAATCTACCCCCGTAACGATCCATAAAATTTCCGGCTATTGGGGAGCCTATAGCCATCATTGCAAAGACTACAGAGGCCCCTGTTG
>PTLG01000161.1 GCA_002937995.1 Alphaproteobacteria bacterium MarineAlpha3_Bin7
AAAGGGTCGAGCAAATAAATGGTTTCATCGCAATCGTGTAGTTGTATTTCCAAGTCATCGCCACATAAAACACCTCCTTCTTTAATAAGAGGAATAGAATTTTCTATATCGTTTTTTACGCTCTCGTAAGTATGGTCCCCGTCAACATATACCAGGTCTTGACTATTTTTTTTAATTTGGGTAAGTGCCGAAGAACTTGGCTCCCTCATAATTTTTAAATCGATGTTCTGGGACAAGAAACTAGTATTTCTGATAAAAACGTCAAATATACGATTTTCCTCAAGAGCCGCATTCATCATTTTGTTGGTAGTTGTTTGGTTAGTTTGTATGTTCACGTATGGGATCCAGGGGTCAATAGAGGTTATTTGACCTTTGCCATTAAAATATTCATCAATAGCTTGTCCCCAAGTGAGCGTTGACGAACCTGTCCAGCAGCCCACTTCTGTTATTTGCAGGCCCTCTGTATCTCCGTTCTTTGATAGGTGCCAGAGAATTCCAATCATAAAAATTAGTCGTATCGGATTTGCAGTAATTCCGTATACATCGTCAAAATTAGGTTTTTTAAACTCATCTCTTGCTATCATTTAACGATACTTTTTTGTTCAAAAATCACGCGTGTATTGAATTATGAGCTCTCCACACTGGTTTCTTTATCAATTCTTCCAAGGGCCGGGGTTAATTAACTTAAGAATTAGTTGCAATCTATATCCATTATAAATATGTAATTCTCTTATTGTATAACTTTTCTAGCATAGAAAAAACTAGTTAGGAGTAATATATGTCAGTTTACAAAAAATGGCTCGAGTCCATAGATAAAAGAGATGCCGAAATTTTTATTGATGCTCATCATGAGGATTACCAGTTTGTTCGACACCAGTCGGGTACAACCATGAATAAGTCAGAAATAGCAGATATGATGCGGGGTATGATGGCTAATGATGACGTTGTTGTTAAGGAAACACGTTGTCTCTATGAAAATGATGACGTGCTTGTCATGCATAGTATTGTGAATTTTCCCGATGGTACCAGCGAGGCGATTATTCAGTTTTCTGAACTTAAGGACGGAAAAATTATCAAGACAGAGACGGGTGCCACACTGATTTCAAAATAAAGATTAGGTAAGCTTACTGGCTTATTTAGTTTAACCTAAGGTTTTCCAATTACGGCCCAACACACTGACAGGCTCAGTGTGACCGATTCTGTCATGTTCTTAACATATATTATCAGAAAATATATGGAGATGGGTGTTGTTTTGGAAAAATTTAATTAAAGAATTACTGGGTGATAAACTGCTTTATTCTATTTCATTATTTTTCCTTGTAACTTGGCTTTACTGGATTGTGCCTCAATGAGTTATGCAGTGTGCGAAGATCTTCCACGCTCTTTTTGTAAGCCGAGACACACTATTTATTTAAGCAGGGTAAAGGGGCGCCATGTCCTAGACATAATATTGATGGATTTGAATGGTTTGAGGTTTTAACTTTAGGGAATAAATCTATGACTTTAATTCTGGAAACTGAAAAAAATGCTTATAGGTCATTTGTAAAACATTGTTTTGATAGCCAACCCATCGAGGAAAATAATACTCTTGAAGGCTTATTAAAATCGATTTTTCCCATTTCTACAAAAGATAGTATTTATACACTGGATTATGTAGGTTACGATCTGCGCACCTATGGCCCTGATGGTGAGGAGTTATTGATCTCAGAGTTCTCTCCAGAAGTATTTTTCTATAAATCGCCCCCTAAATATTTAGGGTTTATTGGCGAAACTGATGCCGGATTAGACCTCTCCGTGATTATCCAAAAAGTTATATGGGAAACACCTATTACGGATGATTCCGAGATCCAAGATATTATACAGCAGAACGTCATATTGGGACCACTGCCCAGGATGACGATCAATGGCACGTTCATAGATCATGGTATTGAGAAACGCTACGTCGGTGAAGGTCTTGCAGTTGATCGTCTTGCACAAGTTGTGGCTCAAGCCCTTTCCAGTATCAACTTGTTGGTGCAAAGGAATTTTAAGGAGATGGATATGAGAGAAGTCTTTCCATTTGATCTTGTTGAGACTTCGCCTCTGGAAAGAAAGACACGGCAGTTTCTTGATGAACTGGTACCCGTAACGCTTAATTAATTTATGCTCTAGGAAGCTATGAAATGGATTTAATATTACTAATTTTACTTTTGTTGTAGGCTATTATGGAAAACATTAAAACATTACTGATTACGGTTTGTTTGACACTTCCGTTCCTATTTGCAGATCTCTATACAAAGTATCTTGCCCATCAGGAACTTACTAATCAGGATGAACAAGTTACGGTAATAAAACCAATCTATGCTACAAGCCCCATCAGAAATTATGGTAGTTTCTGGTTTGGCGGTGAGACAGATAAAAAAAAAGCCCATCACTGGGCTCACCTAGCCTTTATACCAATAATTGTTATGTGTTTTTTCTCTGCATATTGGATAAGAGAAATTCATTACAATATGCTTCTCGGGGGGGTGCTCGGGAATGGTCTTGAAATTGCGTTATTTGACGGAGCAACAGATTTCTTAGTTGCTGAGACGGGATACTGGCTATTTGACCAATGGATTTTTAATCTTGCAGATGTTTTTATTTATACTGGAGTTTCGGTGATTTTTCTTTGGATTGCTCTAACTTTTGTAATTTTTATTTTGCATGGCGTTTTTCGAGTAGTTTTAATTCAGTTGGGGGTTGTCGAACAATACAATCGTCAAGCTAAAAAGTATTCTGATGAACTTACACGTGAGGTTGCCGATTTATATAAATCAGGAAAGTCACTTGATGAAATTTCCGCAGTTACAGGAAAAAGTACTAACTCAATTCGAGGCAAGCTTGTTTCTGAAGGTATTTACTCGGAGTTTAGGGATATAAATTACAGACTTTCGCAAATGCATAATCAAGAAGTAGCGGATCTTAACTTAAAGGTGGGTTGGCATTACCCTTTTGAGAGCCTAATTGATTACTTGAATAATGCCGGATATATCCGTGTTAGTCGGGTTAATGAAGAGGGGTTTTTTGAAGTAAAGGGTGGAATTGTAATGCTACACCCATTTGGAGAACAAGAGCCTGTTAAACTTGATTATTTTGGAGACCAATTAGAGACAATAAAGACAGCCAAAACTGGTAAACCTCTGGACTCAGTCTGTATTAGACCGTTTACAGTTAGAGCATTTTAAACTTAAAATTAGGCAAAAGACTGGATAAACAAATACCGAAAAATAATTGTTAAAGACCTTGCATTTTGTGTGAATAAAGCATAAGAAATTTCAGAAGCGCCGATTTGACATTAACAGCTTGCGGGCGCTTTCAATAAGTGCAGCTAAAGAGTTGGGATCGCCCCAGCAAAAGCTGCGGGCGTTTTTTATTGGGTTGATTCACCTTACGGATTGGGGATTTGATTTTTTCAGCTTGTGCCCCCGGACATCCTGTCCACAGCACTAAAGAGAGGAGTAATCTCAAATGGCTAGTATAACTTATTTTGGAGTGGAAAAACCACAATCAACAAATTTTGGTGTTTTTCACAAAAACATCGAAACTAACTTAACAGAGGGTAATTGGGAAAACAAAGCCACCTGCCGTGTCCACCCAGAGGGCATTCTCTACATCCAAATAAAAGAGGGTCGGACGCATGAAGCAGAAAAAGATCCGGTTACGATATACCGGGTTTGTGCTCACGTTCCTGATTTAGACGTGGATAAAGTTGAGAGGGTGGTTTCCGTCACAGGTTGGAAAAGTGTTGTTAGAGAAGAATGTGAAGATTGGGACACATTTTACAGCTTTGAAGAAGATTTTTCCAACCTAGACGAGGCTTTAAAATGTGCAAATGGTGAGGATGAGGGGGAACTTGCCAAATTAAGTCGCCCATCTGAGGGTTCCCATGAGTACCCACTTGAGCGCGGAGGAGGCATTTACATTACAGGTTTTACACGCATACCTGAAGGCCACTTAAAATCAAACTTTACAGTTAAGGTTGAAGATCCGACCTCCAATCAAGACTAAATTAGTAAGTTCAATTACAACTAGCCCCAAATCAGGGGCTAGTCTTTTTTAATGGAGCATAAAATGAAATTCACATGGAAAAATCACCCGGATGCTAAATTAATAGCAGAAGAATTAAGAGAGCACCCACATCAATTTGAGGATAGTGTGATCCTAGTTTACCTTGGTTGGTTGGCTAAGGATAAAAGTTACAGCGGTGAGTGCATGATCCAGGAAACGAGAAGGTTTAAAGATGGGCGTAAGGTCCAAATTTTTCCATTCCAAAAAGCGGTAATTTCTCAAGATGTTTACGATGACGCTGACCTAGAACCGGTTGTTCTTTTTGAAATAGCCTGGGATGAGCTTGAGTCTCTAGCTGGTTATCATGCTTTAATGGTAACCTCAAATAGTGTGTACAGCGGGGGATGGGATGATGAATTTGAGGTACCTCAACCAATACTCAGTGTCCCCTTTCTACATTAACCCTAAACTATCCATTTTGGTTTAACACATATGTGAGACGAGTGCGCTAAAAGTTAATGTCTTAAAAATTCATTAGATGTTATTTGAACTTTGATTTTATATAATCTAAGTCTTCGCTCCATTCGATTACGGCTTTTTCAATCGCTATATCTTTCCGTGCCCCCACAATAAGTGACTGAATAGTTCGAACTAGCTTGTTGTACCGCTGTCGTGAATTAGGTTCTCCCCACTCAAGTGTGTAAGCAGGGGAGCCGACTATCGGAAGGTTTATAGTCATAATGTCATCTAATATAGTTCGTCTAATAGAAGTTTTTACTCCCTCATTTCCCACAGAATAACCAAGTGACTTTAGCATACCAATATTAGGTGTATTAGCCTTATAGGCTCCCCTCTTTGCAGCTTCAAGTCTCTTAGCCCATTCTGCTTGAATGGCATTAATCACCTCCCGTGCCTGTGAGTTTGTAGGTGATTTTTCAATAGCTCTGATACCATTTTTGTATAATTTTAGTAGGTTGTTATCATTCATAGAGGGAATTTTATTCAATATAGGAGCACTAGCCAAAATTCATTACCTCCCCGAAGTAGATTAACACTCCATTCTAGTAATATATTAGTGAAATGTTAGGAACACTGAATGAATAAATCAAATTCTTTTTATTCTTTGAGAATGTTTGGGTTGATCTATTTCAAAGTAATCATTACCCAAAATTTCTGTCCATTTAAATAGGTTGGCCAACAAGCTCTTAACTTCTTTGCGAAAAGGTGCCGGATCATCTTTCAAGGTGTCATACAAAATACTCGAGAGGTCTCCAAAATATTTTTCGTCTGGCACAACTGATTTAAGCCATTCAAAACCTGCTGAATTAAAAAAATAATTTTTTAAGTCTCTCTCGCTGAAATTTGTCTTGAGTTTTAATAACTCGACGTCATGCAGAACATCCTCACTATAATCCTTGGTATTTTCTAAAAGTCTTCTTGGGGTGGAAGTCCAAAAAAGATCATGGGTATATAGGTTTATCTCGTTTTTTTCTGAAATAAGAGACATTGTTTTAGTAGAAAAACTTTTTTTATTTAAAATACTTTGTATCGGTTCTATCCCCTCGGCTTCCACATCTGTTTTTATATTTTCAAACAAATCCTGATCTATTTCTCTCGAGGCTAGAATTATCTTATCAAACCATTTAGAGAGATCATCCG
>PTLG01000162.1 GCA_002937995.1 Alphaproteobacteria bacterium MarineAlpha3_Bin7
AACCCTAAGCATGCTCAATGGACTAAAGGAAATATCGAGTAAATTTGCGCAAATAGTAAAATGCAAAAATACTTCACTTTCAAAGTTAATAGAAAGCCATCTAGAATTCTGCGAGCGTTTTGCAGAAACTGACTCAACTCCTGGTCTAGACCGTTTGTGGGGGAGCGAAGAGGGAAAGGCGTGTTCAGATTTTATAGCTGATTTTCATAAAAACTCTTCTGTTTTTCAAAATTTTTCGCCAATAGACTATGTTCCTCTGCTAAAAAGCTTGTTATCAGAAAGCGTTTTCAGATCAAGCCTACAAGTACATCCTAGACTACAAATATGGGGGCCCCTGGAAGCTCGACTCCAAGAAGTTGGTCTTTTAATTTTAGGGGGATTAAACGAAGGAGTTTGGCCGTCTGAAATCCCGATCGACCCTTGGATGAATAAACAAATGGGGCTCGAATTTGGACTATCTGCTCCAGAAGGTAGAATCGGATTAAGCGCGCACGATTTTGCTCAAGCCTTTTGCGCCCCAAAAATAAAACTTACTCGATCCAGAACAACTGATGGGGCTTCGACCCTCAAATCAAGATGGATTTGGCAAATTGAACAAAAGCTGGAAGCATTTGGATACAGTTTGTCCTCGGGAAAAAATGTATGGAACCAATGGTTATACTTATTAGATAAACCAAAAAATATTATACCAGCAGAGCCACCACAGCCTCGCCCACCAATTGACTCAAGACCAGAAAAATTATCTGTAACCGAAATTGAGAAATGGATGCGAGACCCATATTCTATTTATGCAAAACATATACTTAGGCTGAAGCCGTTAAAAACCTTGCACGAAATACCTACTTTTACCGATTTTGGAAATATTGTGCATGGGGTATTTAATGAATTCTTGAAGCAATTTCCCCTCTACAACCAAACCCTAGATAAGAGTTTTTATATAAATTTTTTAACCCAATGCGGAAAAAAATACATAAATAATATAGGTTACTTCCCTGAAATCTCTGTCTTCTGGGAGTCTAGAATTATACAAATTTATAATTGGTTCATCGATAAAGAATTATCAACAAAGGACCCAATTAAGGACCGAAAGACAGAAGTTTTAGGTAAAATATCCTTCTTAGCTGGAAATAAAAATTTTACGCTAACTGCTGTAGCTGACAGGATTGACATTATGGAAAATGGTAATCTACTAATCATTGATTATAAAACAGGAACAATACCCTCTGGTAAAGAAGTGGAAGCAGGTTTTTCTCCTCAATTACCTCTTGAAGCTGTTATTGCTTCCAATGGGGGTTTTTCAAATATTCAACAGTCAAAGTCAATTCAATTAGAATACTGGCGGGTAAGGGGAGGCAACAATCCTGGGGAAGTTGTGAGACCCAGTGAGAATATAGTCAAGCTTCAGGAAGATGCCTTAAAAGGTTTAAAACATCTTGTGGAAATTTACCAAGATCAGGAGACACCATATCCCTCCCGACCTAACCCCAGCTACGCACCTCAGTACTCAGACTATGAACATCTGGCACGGGTAAGGGAATGGTCAACTTTTGCAAAAAGATCTAAATGAACAAAACAATTAACAATGCAGTTACTAGGGCTGAAAAAAGCCAAAAACTAGCATGTGATCCAATGACTTCAGTATGGGTTTCAGCTTCTGCTGGGACTGGAAAGACTAAAGTTTTAACGGATAGAGTATTGAACTTGTTAGTAAATAGAGCTGATCCAAATAAAATAATTTGCCTAACCTTCACCAAGGCAGCCGCAGCAGAAATGGAATCTCGAATTTTGTCTACACTCAGCGAATGGGCAACTATGGACAGCAAAAGTTTAGCAACCGAATTATCAAATTTATTGGGAAAGAGTCCTGACCCTCCGCAAACATCTCTCGCCGCGAGCCTTTTTTCTTTGGTGATCAACTCAAACAAAAGACTGAATATACAAACTATTCATGCGTTCTGCCAATCATTACTGCGACAATTCCCGATAGAAGCTGGTGTTTCCCCACACTTTTCATTGATAGACGACGCGGACAATAAAGAACTATTAAACCTATCAATAAAGAAAACACTGGAATTAGCAAACAAGGAACCCAGATTGGACAACTCCGTAAAGATAATAACGAGCCAGATTCATGAAACTACATTCCCAGAAGTTATAAAAAGTATTGTTGAAAATAGGTCGAGGTTTGAGTCCCTTCTAACGAAACATGGAGACATAACTTCTCTTGTTGAGCACACAAGGAAATTTCTTGGTGCAGATGAGAATTTGACTGCACAGGACATATTGTCAAAAGAACTAAAAACTGAGCCGATTAATAGAGAGGCTCTTAGGAAAACTATTAATCAACTGAAAAACGGAAAGATAACTGATGTAAAAAACTCCGATAAAATAGAAAAATGGTTAACCATCACGGAAAAAAATGCTGCTGACTTTGACGACTATCTCGATGTCTTTTTCACATCAGAAAGAAAAAGGGGTCCCGTAAGATTTCGAAAGTCACTTGTAACTGGTACTTTAGCAAAAACCTGTCCTGAGTGTCTGGAAATACTGGAAGCCGAAGCTAAAAGACTTTATAGGGTACTTGAGAATATTAGAACTGCGGCGATTTTCCAATCAACTAAAGCTCTGGTAGTATTTTCGGACACTCTCCTAACAGCCTATGAAAACCAAAAAATACAGCGATCTGTTGTGGACTATGATGATCTCATAATCAAAGTCATAAAGCTACTTACTAATACCAACATATCATCTTGGATACTCTATAAATTAGATGGGGGTTACCAACATATCTTAATTGATGAAGCTCAAGATACCAATCCTGAGCAGTGGAAAATCATTATCGCTGTTATATCTGAATTTTTTTCAGGAAAGGCTAGTGAAACGGATAGTAGAACCGTATTTGCTGTTGGGGACTTCAAACAATCTATATATAGTTTTCAGGGGGCTGACCCGGACGTATTTAATTCAATAAGACTTAATTTTAGTCATGACATCCCAAAAGCAAAAAATAAATGGAGAGAAGTTTCTCTGGATGTGTCATTCCGGTCCACAAGCCCTATTCTAGATATTGTAGATAGGGTTTTCAATTCAGTTGATTTTACTAACGGTTTGCCCCTAAACGAAAAACGACTAAAGCATATATCAGCGCGTATAGATAAAGATGGATTGGTTGAACTTTGGCCCTTGGCAGAGCCTGGGGACAGAACACTCCCAAAGCCCTGGAAACCTCCCATAGAACAATTGCAAATAGAATCCCCTCCAGAAAAACTGGCCGAAACTATTGCAAAAAAGATAAAACTAATAATTAACAATAAAGAATTTCTGATTAATGAAGGAAAAACTATAGAGCCCGGTGATATAATGATTTTAGTGCAGCACCGAGGTAACTTTGTTGATAAATTAGTTGGATCCTTAAAGTCAGCCAATATACCTGTTGCCGGGAACGATAGATTAATCCTAACCGAATACATTGCTGTTATGGACCTCATGGCGTTAGCCCGTTTTTCACTATTGCCCGAGGATGACTTAAGTTTAGCTACTTGTCTAAAATCTCCAATTGTTGGCCTTTCTGAAGAAGAACTATTTGACCTAGCCTATCAACGAGACGGCTCTCTGTGGAATGAATTAAAATTAAAGAAAAACGAAAATGAAAGATATGGAAAAACATATAGGCTTCTCTCAAGAATGATAGACTTAGCAGACAAACTCCCCCCATATGAATACTTCAATTTTATATTGGAGAAAGAAAATGCTAGGCATTTAATACTCTCAAGATTAGGTGAAGAAGCCGTAGACCCTATATCAGAATTTCTTAATCTAGCTATTAAATTTGAGTCCAATAGCCCCGCTACCCTTGAAGGATTTATTTATTGGTTAGAAACAGGAAAAGTGGAAATAAAACGAGATTTATCGGATGAAGCAGGAAACGCTGTACGCGTCTTGACAGTACATGGAGCAAAAGGTCTACAGGCCCCAGTCGTTTTTTTACCTGATACAACGTGGGAGACCCGCATTTCTGATGATATTTACTGGATCCAAGATAACCCTGGGGAATATAATTCCCTAGTCTGGGGCCCATATCGCAACCAACACAATAGTTTAATTGAAAACGAAAAACTTAGGTTGAAAGAAAAGCAAGATGAGGAAAAAAAGAGGCTATTATATGTCGCCATGACTCGCGCCCAAGATCACCTATATATATGTGGCTGGAAAAATAAAAATTCTACTTCTGAGAATTGTTGGTACACAATGATTAATAATGCATTTCCTATGGCTGCTGAGATTGTTGATGACCCTAATCTCAATGGGTTTAATAAAGATAATAAGATGAAAGTTAAGCGTATAACATCAAAAAATACTAGTACCGTAAATACCAAGACATCTAAAAATATTTCACCTATCTCTGAGTTGCCTGCTTGGACTTCGACAGACTTCTCAGATGTTGTCGCAAAGGAACATCAAGAAAGCGATGGTGTTACAAGAAAAACTGAATTGGAAGTAACTTCTCCTCTGGAATATGAAAAAATAGATAAATATCAAAAAGGAAAAATTGTTCATACTTTGCTGCAATTTCTGCCAGAGTTACCTCCCAATAAACGGGAAAAAACGGCTAAAAAATATTTAGAACAAAGGGTTCTGAGTCTAGATAAAAAAGCTCGTGATGATTTACTAAGAAAAACCTTGGCAGTTATAAACCACCCTGAACTAAGTTTTGCCTTTGACCAAACAGCAATTGCTGAAGCTCCTATTTACGGAACCGTCAAAAATATAGGGGTAACGGCTCAAATTGACAGATTGTTGGTAAAAGAAGATAGAGTTATTATAATAGATTACAAAAGTAATATGGAAATACCACAAGATCCTTTAGGAGTTCCAAAGATGTATTTAAGGCAGTTAGCTACCTATAAAAAATTGGTGAGAGATATCTACCCGGACCGTCAGAGTGAATGCTTTATAATTTGGACTGAAGTTCCAACTTTAATGAAAATTGAAGAAGATATTTTAGCCGAGTATGAGCCTTGACGAAAATGCGAACCATAAATAGATTGATACCAATATTAAAATTTTTCCCTCACTGATAGGACATAAATATGGCAAAGCAAGTAACTGACGATTCGTTTGATAGTGATGTACTCAACGCTGAAGAACCGGTATTAGTGGATTTTTGGGCTGAGTGGTGCGGGCCTTGTAAACAGATAGCGCCGGCGCTTGACGAGATTGGCCAGGAATTGGGCGATAAGCTCACCATAGCTAAAGTTAACATCGATGATAATCCAGCGGCACCATCAAAGTATGGAGTCAGGGGAATACCTACTCTAATGATATTTAAAGGGGGAGAACTAGCTGGAACTAAGGTCGGAGCCTTGCCAAAAAACCAAATTAAAGAGTGGATAGAATCAGTCTTAACATAGCTGTTAAAGCTTGATATCGTCAAAATCAAGAAGTTATGCTGGATATTAGAGAGGTAACGGTTGGCCCAGAATACAAAACTCATTTGGGCATTAATCCCTTATTTTTGACATATATAGCAACTCTTAACGGCTATAATATAAATGAGATTAGTGAAGGATTCCGCTATTGCTGTATTACAAC
>PTLG01000163.1 GCA_002937995.1 Alphaproteobacteria bacterium MarineAlpha3_Bin7
AGACTGTAACCACTTAAAAATAAATATTTTGGAATAGTCTATTGAAGTAATACATTAAAATAATTTAGTTGTTGGTAGTTTATTGAATTTTTAATTAAAATTTTTGGGTAATTTAGGAGATATTTGGTTATGGATGATAAAACGCAAATAGAGCTAGAGGCTGCCGCATTTAGGGGACTAGTTTCCCACCTGCAAAAACGCACAGATGTTCAGAATATTGATATCATGAATTTAGCTGGCTTTTGCAGAAACTGCTTATCCAAGTGGTATATGACAGCTGCTAAAGAACGTGATATAGACATGGATTATGAGGAAGCAAGGGAACACATTTATGGTTCTCCTTACGAAGAATGGAAAAATACCCACCAGAAACCTGCAACAGATGAGCAAAAGGCTATGTATGAGAAGACAAAACCATTGCACGCAGTAACTGAAAAATAGTTTATCATGGGGAGGAGATAATATGATGGAAAATACCCATGAAGATATTAAAAAAGATATTTCACCTGACCGCTTGGACTATTATGCAGAAATAAAAAAAAGCGGCATGGCACCCTTGTGGGAAAATCTTCACCACATGCTAACTCCAGAACCTAAAGTCAAGTCCCTACCTCACCACTGGGAGTATTCCTCGGTTAGAAAATTACTATTAAACTCTGCTAACCTGATTTCTGCAGCAGAGGCAGAACGCAGGGTTTTAATGCTTGAGAACCCTGGATTACCAGGAAATTGTTCCATCACCGAGTCATTGTTTGCTGGGCTACAGCTGATTATGCCTGGTGAGGTGGCACCTGCGCACAGACACTCGCCAGCCGCACTAAGATTTATTATTGAAGGAAGTGGAGCTTATACCGCTGTTAACGGAGAAAAGACTTACATGGAGCCGGGTGATTTTGTCATTACTCCTTCTTGGTGTTGGCACGATCACGGTCACGAAGGGAAGGAACCGGTCGTTTGGTTGGATGGGTTAGATATACCTTTAGTCAGAGTAATAGGTTCAATCTTTGTTGAACACTATCCGGAAGAGCGGTTTCCTGAAGGTCCGCCGCCCGGGGATAGTCTGGAGAGATATGGAAACAATATGCGTCCTGTTGGTGTGCTTCCAGACGACCTAAATTCTCCAATTTTTTCATACCCTTATGAACGTTCTCGAGAAACATTGGAAAAATTACGCAACAGTTCAGATTTGGACCCTTACCATGGGCTAAAATTGGAGTATATTGATCCAACAACGGGTGGACCCGCAATATCTACTATCTCAACCTTTTTGCAATTAATGCCCAAAGGATTCAAGTCAGAAAAATATCAAAGCACAGAAAGCTTAATTTATTCTCCAGTAGAAGGTAGTGGAACGGTGATCATAGGACAGGGAGACAACGAACAAGTCTTTAATTGGAAGGCTCAAGATATTTTTGTAATCCCATGCTGGCATCCCCACCGATTTGAGATTAAGGAAGAAGCTATTGTATTTAATTTTTCTGATAAAATTGTTCAAACTAAATTGGGTCTCTGGCGAGAACGAAGAGGAAATGCATAGAAACCTTCCCTTTCATGTCACGAAATAAATTTAGATCGTCACGAACCAACTTTTTTCAGAGTATTTAATATGCCTCAAGCCAAGAATATACTTTTTATAATGTGTGACCAATTACGGGCCGATTATCTGTCTTGCACAGGACACAGTCGCCTTGAAACACCGAACATTGATGCCCTAGCAGAGCGAGGACTACTGTTTAATAATACTTTTTGCCAGGCTCCCATATGCGGCGGTTCAAGAATGAGCTTTTATACTGGACGCTATGCCTTTACCCATGGCGCAAACTGGAATGGAATACCCCTGAGCGTGAGCGAGCAAACAATAGGGGATTATCTCAAGCCCTTAGGTTACCGCGTAGCATTAGTAGGTAAAACTCACATGGTTCCTGACAAAGAGGGAATGTCACGACTAGGAATGGATCCTAGTTCTGAATTTGGTATTCACGTTTCTCAATGTGGATTTGAGCCATATGAAAGAGACGATGGCCTATGGGGAAACAGTAATTTTCCTCCGCCCCCGGAGCTCGCATATAATAATTACCTGCGATCAAAGGGTTACAAAAGTGATAACCCCTGGCATGATTTTGCAAATTCTGGCGAGGGAGAAAATGGTGAAATCTTATCTGGCTGGTATCTTAGAAACAGTAATCTCCCAGCGAGAGTAAGGGAAGAGGACTCTGAAACGGCCTATATGACCAATAAAGCTATGGAATTTATATCAGAAAATGGTGATAATCCGTGGTGCCTTCACTTAAGCTATATCAAGCCACATTGGCCATATATTGCGCCAAACCCATATCACTCAATTTATAATCATAATGATGTACAACCGGCAAATCGTCACCCTAAAGAAAAAGAAAACCCACATCCATTAGCTGCCCTTTACTTTGAGAGAGAAGACTCTGAGACCTTCTCCAGAGATGATGTGAGAGCTCGGGTTATCCCTGCATATATGGGTCTAATCAAGCAAATTGATGACCATATAGGCAAATTAATAAATTTTCTTGAACAGCAAAATAGGATGGAAGACACCATGATAATTTTTACCAGTGATCATGGTGATTACCTAGGCGACCATTGGCTTGGAGAGAAAGAATTATTTCATGAAGAAAGTGTAAAAATACCCCTAATTATTTATGATCCAAGTGAAGCATCTAACTCGACAAGAGGTACAGTCGAGAATAAACTCATAGAGTCGATAGATTTACTCCCCACTTTTATTGAAGTCGCAGGCGGGAAAATACCTGTCCACTGGTTAGAAGGTCATTCTCTACTTCCAATTCTACACGGAAAATCTGTTAAGAATTGGAGGAATTATACAATTAGCGAATCTGAGTATGCATCCAGAATTCCTTATTGGAAATTGGGCATAGAAGGTCACGAGGCCCGAGCAACCATGGTAAGGACCCACGATTGGAAATACATATTCCATGATAGTTTTCGGCCAGAACTATTTGACTTAAGAAGTGATCCCCATGAATTTAATGATCTTGGAGAGCACAAGGAATACGAAGCAATCAGAACAGAAATGAAAGACATGTTATTTGACTCCATGAGGAAGCGGAAAACTCGAACTACCAGAAGCAACGACTATTTAAAATCAAGAGCAGAATTGCTTTTAGCCAGAAATGAGAAAAGGCATGTATATATCGGTGTTTGGTGACAAATTGGCACTAGAATTAGGGAGATAGCATATTTTGCGTAAGATAATAGTCGGTCTAACGGGCGCCAGTGGCTCGATATATGGCTATCGGCTTCTCGAGGCTTTATCAAAAACAGATACAGAGACTCACGTTATTGTAAGCAAATGGGCCCAAGTAACTTTGGAGCATGAAACAAATTATAAACTTAAGGACCTCCAAAAATTAGCAGACTATTTTTATGGCCCTAGTGATATGGGTGCGCCAGTTTCTTCAGGGTCTTTTGAAACAGAAAGTATGGTTATAGCCCCGTGCTCTGCCCGATCCATGGCAGCTATTGCTAACGGTTTTGGCGAGCACTTAGTGCATAGAGCCGCTGATGTAATCTTAAAGGAAAGACGTAAATTAATTTTAGCCGTTAGAGAAACCCCTTTCAGTGAGATTCATTTAGAAAATATGTTAAAACTCGCTCGTATGGGTGTTTCAATACTGCCTCCTATTCCAGCTTTTTATAATCATCCTGAAACTATCGATGATCTGATAGATCACTTTGTAGGCCGAATTTTGGATCAGCTTGGGGTAGAAGCTAAATTTATCAAAAGATGGGATGGAAAGTTAGGAAAATAAAGCCAGTAATAATACTAAATGAGCTAATTGAGTAGTGAATATTTTCTAACATGGCAATGTTTAATTGTAATATGAATAAAATAAGATAGATTGGTGGTAAGGCTATAAGTTTTTATAGCAGAAGTGTTAATGTTTTGCCGTTTGGTACAGTTTTTGCCAAAGGTATTAAGAACAAAAGGGAGTAAAGTGTTATGTCAATTCTATTTAGATTTTTTCTTGTTGGAGCTATTTTTGTTGGTTTTCAAACAAGTTCGAAAATTGTTTCTAGTCAAGAAATTGTATTAAAATTTGCTAATTGGTTACCTCCTGTGCACCATTGGACAAAAACGGCACGAGACTTTGCTGACTCGATAGAGAAGGCAGGTGCAGGAAAAATTAAGGTGGCGATTGATAAAGGTCCACTAGCTAAACCGCCTGGGCAATTTGATCTAGCCGTAAATGGTGTCAGAGATATGATAATGCATGTTGCAGCATATACGCCAGGTAGATTTGTATTTTATCGTATGGCAGAAGTGCCATTTGCTACAAAAAATGCTGAGACTGGTAGCGTTGGCTTCGCCAAATGGTATGCAAAACATGGATTTGAAAAAGAAGAATTTAAGGGTGCAAAGTTAATAGCGCCATTCGTTCACGGTCCTGGGCTATTGCATAGTAAAAAGGAAATTAAAACTCTTGAAGACCTAAAGGGAGTAAAAATAAGAGTTGGCGGAGGCGGAGTGCTAATAGCCAAAAGCCTAGGTGCAGTTCCAGTAGCTATGTCAGCGCCCAAAGCACATGAAAGCCTGCAACGCGGAACAACCGACGCAGCCTTCTTTCCCTATGAGGCAGTCCATGGCTTCAAGCTCGCTAAACTAGTAAAATACCACCTTGAAATACCAGGAGGCCTATATACCACTCCTTTTATGGTGGCAATGAGTGGAAAGCGATGGAACAGTCTTCCTGCCGATGCAAAAAGAGCAATCGATAAGGCTGGGGGAACTGCTGGTGCCAAATTGATAGGCGCTAGATGGGATGCGGCAGATGCTGTCGGTAAAAGCGCTGGGGTAAAGGCAGGCAACAAAATCAATGTAATATCCGCAGCAGACAAAGCTAAATGGGGTAAGGCTATCCAGATAATCAATGATAACTGGGTAAAAAAGGCCAACTCAAAAGGCAAAGATGGAAAAGCTTTACTGGCTGATCTGCGCAAAATGATGGGTGGATAGATACCCTAGTTTTCCAAAAATGCTTTTCAAAAGTTACAATAACTTTAATGAGCGAGCCACTCTGTGGCTCGCTCAAATTGGCTCTTTAGGCCTTGCCTTAATGATGTTCCTAACATTGGGGGATGTTATTGGGCGCGCATTTAATGTGCCCATAACCGGCGCAGTAGAAGTAACTGAATTAATAATGGGTCTTATGATTTATTTGGGTGTAGGCTACACGACCTTTTTGAAAGGTCATATACGAGTTGATATTCTGATATCTAATTTTTCTGCAAAGACCCAGGGCATCCTTGATACAATTACTGGAATTATAGCCTTAATAATAACTGCCCTTATTACTTGGCAGTTATTTAGAGTAGCGTTAGCACAAATTCCAAATCAAGATACTACGCAAATCTGGGAATTAAGCCTATGGCCATTTGGTTTAGTAATGGCACTAGCCAGTATTCTGATGTCTACCGCCTTGATACTTCATATATTTATAAATATCAGGGTCGCCACTGGTCTAGATAATAATCCACCAGAAACAGCTAAAGAATAGTAAAATGGACCCAATAA
>PTLG01000164.1 GCA_002937995.1 Alphaproteobacteria bacterium MarineAlpha3_Bin7
CGGTTTGGGATATTAGGGATAATTTTGGAGATAATACTGATCTGTTGGTTCGAAATATGGAACAAGGGCGAAATTTATCACTCTGTTTAGCGGACAATAGTTGCGCACTAATGCGAGGTCACGGTGCAGTAATTGCTGGAAGGAATATTAAGGAAGCAGTCATTACATCTATATATTTAAAAATTAATGCCCAAATCCAAACAACTGCTATGGAAATGGGGAACCCCGTTTATCTGTCAGACGGAGAAATAAAAAGTGCGGCAGATTTACATTGCTCGCCACTAGCAATGGATAGAATGTGGGAGGCGTTTTGTCTTCGTGTTGGTAGGTAATTAATATAAAAGTACTTTTATTTGTTTGGCAACAAAACGTATTTTAAGCAGATACTCATAAATAGCCCCAGACTTATCAACAAAAATCGTGGATATAATAAAAATAAAGAATTTTTCCCCGTGTTACACAGGGTTGGGGATTGTTTGTCCATTGCTTAAGGGGATTATGAGGCCAATAATGGTTACTAATAATTATTAGCTTTGTAAAAAAAGGTTACGAAGGTAACAAATACTTTCCGTGTATTTATTTAAATATTTAGTTTCCTCCCACTAACTTTACCGCCTTACCTAGCGTAAAAGGCGGTAAAACTTTTTAATTTACTAACTTTATTGCCTAGAAGTAATCAATTAAACTAATAATTTTAATAAATAGAATAAAACAAATTATGCAAAAAGATATTGGGATCATAATGAATGGGGCCACGGGACGTATATGCTCCACACAACATCTTGCTAACTCCTTAGTACCAATTATGAAATCAGGAGGACTACAATTTCAAAACACTGAATTAGTGCCTCGGGTTGTTTTGTTAGGGCGAGACGATAAAAAGCTTCGTCGGATTGCAGAGGCCCAGGGTTTTAGTGATTGGTCCACGGATATAGATCACGTTCTGTCTGACGATAGTTTGCATATTTTTTTTGATGCTGCTGTAACTAGTGAGCGTCCGTCCTCATTGAAGAAAGCTATAGAATCTGGAAAACATATTTTTACAGAGAAGCCGGTAGCATCCAGCGTTAATGAGGGCCTTGATATCCTTAGGTTAGCCAATAAATCTGGTTTAAAACACGGTGCTGTCGAAGATAAAATATATGCACCGGGTCCTCAAAAATTGCTAAAGCTTGTTAATGAAGGGTTTTTTGGAACGATAGTTAATTTTACACTGGAATTCGGTTGGTGGGTTTTTGACGGCTTCGAAAGGCCGTCTAGCCGCAGTAGTTGGAACTATAAGTATTCAACAGGGGGAGGGATGTTTTTTGATATGTTTCCTCACTGGCGTTACCTTATAGAATATACACTAGGACCGATAAAAAGTTTGGTTGCAGCAGGCCAAACAGCACAAAAACAAAGGCAGGACGAAGCAGGAAAAAAATTTAAGGTTGACGTTGAAGATTGCTGTAAGGCTATATTGGAGATGGAAAGTGGTGCCAGTGGCGTAATAATTTCTAGTTGGGCTAACAGGGTTAGGGGCGATGATATATTAAGGTTTAAGATAGACGGGATTAACGGTACGGCTGTAGCTGGTATTCGAAGCTGCTTTGTTCAAAGCTCAAATAATACACCGGATATTACAGGCTTTAATTTTCAGGGTAAAACAGAAGAAAATGTCCAGAGTAATCTTTACGCAGCCGATTGGAAAGAGGTTGAAAGTAAAGAGCCTTATGTCAATCCCTATCGTCTTTGTTGGGAGGATTATCTGGCACATGTGGTGGCAGAGAAAGAAATAAGGTCGGACTATAGGTCAGGAATAAAAGATGTTCAGCTTGCTGAAGCTTGTATTGAAAGTTGGCGAAAGAAGAAGTGGGTGTCGCTTTCTAGTTTTAACTAGACTTGAATAATTTAAGTAGAATAAGAATTAAGATGACAAAAAATCCCAGTGATCACGTTGTATGTTTAACTTTTGACTTCGATACGGAGTCTGGTTTTATTGCCCGAGATCTAACAACACCTACCTTTCTCTCTAGAGGCGAGTTTGGTCTGGTAGGTGCAAGCCGTATTCTTGAAACGTTAGAGCGTTATGGATTGCCTTCTACATGGTTTATACCAGGTTTTACTATTGAAAGTCATCCGAAAGCTTCGGAGGATGTAGTAGCTGGTGGGCATGAGATAGCACATCATAGTTGGTCTCATATTCCTCCCGCTAATCAGAGCAGGGATGAGGAGCATGAGGATTTATTAAGAGCAAATGAAGCGATATTGAGACTGTCGGGTAAAAAAGCGCGGGGCTATAGATCTCCGTCGTGGGACCTTTCAGAAAATACTATTGAGTTACTAATTTCTGAAGGGATGGAATACGACTCTAGCATGATGGGAAGCGATTACCTGCCAACCTGGGCCAGAAAAAATGATATTGTTGAGTTAGGTAATCCAATAAAATACGGCGATGAGACTAACTTAATTGAGATGCCCATAAGTTGGTCTCTAGATGATTATCCTCATTTTGAGTTTATGAGGACCCCAAACTTAGCTTTGCCCGGGTTAAATCCAGCAAAATTAGTTATGGAGGATTGGTGGAATGAGTTTCAATATATGAAGAAGACGGTTAATCGGGGTGTTTTGACATATACTATGCACCCATACGTTATTGGCCGAGGATATCGAATGTTTGCTCTGGAGAAATTGCTTGAGAAATTAATTGATGCTGGGGCCACCTTTATGAAAATGGAAGATGCAGCGCAGAAGTCGCGTCGCATCCTTTTAGATGCAAATTAAGAGCTGTCTTCCGTCAAATGGTTTTGAGAAACTTTTCTATATTTAGCCGAATTTACGGTTACATATTTAATATTAACAGTCCGTGTTTATTCAAAGGGTCTGCTAAAAAAATTTCACTCTGCAAAAACCTTAACGTAATTGCATGATTTTAAACTATATTTGTGAAAGGTTTTGATATTAGTTAGTAAGGTTATAGTGCTTTTTAACATTAATTTGATTTAAATAAAAAAAGGGGGGGGCAATGAGACCCAGACATTTTGGTCTCCAAGTAAATGAAGATGGAGCGGCTGACGGTTATACGATATTTTCTCCACTCTGGCGGCCTGTTACTTACCTGTTAAATATGGCCGGAGAAGTAGTACACGAATGGGAATTACCGGGTTTGCCTGGCGGTTATTCCTATCTTTTGCCCAATGGTAATCTTTTTTCTGCGACGAAAACCGATGATGGTCCGCCATTTGAGGGTGGGGCATCAGGCGGCCTAATAAGAGAAGTAGATTGGAATGGCAATGTAGTTATGGAGTATCAAGATGATTGGCAACACCATGATTTTAGAAAACTCGATAACGGTAATATAATTTATGCGGCATGGGAAATGATGCCGAAGGAACATTCCGAGAGAGTTAAGGGGGGTATTCCTGGTACAGAATTACCGGAGGGTATGGTCAATGATGTACTAAGAGAAGTAACACCCGACGGTAAGCTAGTTTGGGAATGGCACGCATATGATATGGACATTGAAGATCATCCAATTTTTCCACTTAATGTAAGAAGAGTATGGGCTTGGATGAATACAGTTTGTCCCTTAAAAAATGGTGATGTGTTAATAAGCTTTAGACAGATTAACTCATTAGCAATTATAGATGGAGAAACAAAAAAGCTTAAATGGATAAAGAGAGACGATATGTGGGGGGGGCAACATGACGCACAGATGCTTGAAAATGGTAATATCCTCTTATTTGCAAATGCCATGAATACCGCAGTGCCCCATACGCATTCATTTATAACCGAGTTTAATCCGGATACGAATGAAGTTGTATGGGAATATCGAGATGACCCAGATACGTTTTTCTATTCTCATCATATAAGCGGGGTTCAGCGTCTATGGAATGGCAATACCTTAATTTGTGAGGGGTCGTTTGGTAGAATATTTGAAGTTACTCCAGCTGGGGAAATAGTTTGGGAATTTATAAGCCCTCATTTTGATAAAATGTTTAATGGCCAAACAGTAAATTGGGTTTTCAGAGCTCTACGATACGCAAAAGACTCACCAGAGATTAACGGCAGAGTTTAAATTTGGATTTTCATTCACTTTATCTAGTGGCTGTACTGGGGAGCCAAGTAGCAATATCGGGAAAAGCCACTATAATTGCTATAAGAATTATTTGGGCCAAGACAAAGGGCAGTACACCTTTATAGATTTTCCCGAGGGGGACTTCGGGTGCCATACCCTTGATTATAAATACGTTCATGCCAATTGGTGGTGTTATCAGGCCCAGTTCTACAACCATCACGACAATAATACCAAACCAAATAGGGTCTAATCCAAGCTGTAGG
This sequence comes from Alphaproteobacteria bacterium MarineAlpha3_Bin7, assembly GCA_002937995.1. GTDB lineage: Bacteria > Pseudomonadota > Alphaproteobacteria > Rhodospirillales > UBA2165. Next base: position 4,321 of record PTLG01000164.1, read on the forward strand.
ATTACTGGAAAGAAAATAGGTATTGTTAAAAGTATCATAGCAAGCGAATCTAATGCACAGCCCATTACCAGATAAATTAGAAGAATGATAACCAGAATAGCCGTGCTTGGAAGGTCAAGACCTCCTATCCAGGCACCTACCGCATCTGGTAATGCGCTCAGTACCAAAAAGTTATTTAGTAGTATTGCTCCTATAAGGATAGTAAAAATCATGGAAGAAGTTCTTACAGTTTCCATAAGGCAGTTGAAGAAGATTTTGAGTGTCATTGTTCTTGAAATTAAGGATAGGGCTAAAGCGCCAGACGCTCCTATTCCTGCAGCCTCTTCCGGAGAGAAAATTCCCCTATATATGCCGCCGATAACTATCAAAAAAAGTACAACTGTTCCCCATACATCTTTAAAGGCCAGCAGCTTCTGTTTTAAGGTTGTTCGATTACCTCGAGGACCCATTTTGGGATAAATTCTAGTCATTATTGAAATCGTAGCCATAAAGAAAATAATGGTCATGATACCCGGAATAAATCCTGCCAGAAATAAATCTCCAATATTACTTTCTGTTAGAATTCCATATAAAACCAAGATTACACTGGGAGGTATCAGGATGCCTATTGTTCCGCCAGCCGCTATGGATCCTGTCGACAGTTGGTTATCATAATTGAACCTTTTCATTTCTGGAAGAGCTACTTGGGTCATAGTTGCAGCTGTAGCTAAACTAGATCCGCAAACCGCAGCAAAAGCGCCACAGCCACCTATCGTTGCCAAGGCTAGCCCACCCCTTCGGTAACCAAGCCATTTGTTGCATGCACCAAAAAGAGCTTCACTTAGTCCAGAATTGCTCGCAAAGTAACCCATCAAAATAAATAGAGGTACAACACTTAGATTGTATGTGATTGTTGTTTCATATGCGGTCTGGCCTAACAGCGATAAAGCAGAGTCAAACTCAAGCACAAAGGTATAACCTACAAACGCTGCTACTCCCATGGCAAAACCGATGGGTAAACCTATAGCCAATAAAATAAAAAGACCGATTATAATGAGTATTGCTAAAGTTATTGGGTCCATTTTACTATTCTTTAGCTGTTTCTGGTGGATTATTATCTAGACCAGTGGCGACCCTGATATTTACAAATATATGAAGTATCAAGGCGGTAGACATCAGAATACTGGCTAGTGCCATTACTAAA
>PTLG01000165.1 GCA_002937995.1 Alphaproteobacteria bacterium MarineAlpha3_Bin7
GGTCTGGTATAATATTACTAGTTTTGTATATATCTATTTTGTTTTCTGAAGTTATTGCCCCTTATAATTTACAGACACGCAATCCAGATTTTATATTTGCACCACCTCAGTCAATAAACCTTTTTCATGAAGGAAAGTTGGTGGGACCATTCGTTTATGGTCTTAATTACAAACTGAATATGGATACGTTACGTCGGGAATATACCGAAAACCGGAATTCTATCCAGCCAATTAGATTTTTTTGTAGAGCTGATGGTTATAAGTTTTGGCAGCTATTCTACTCGGATGTCCACTTATTATGTCCCGCGAAAGATGGTACTTTGTTTATATTTGGGACAGATAGATTAGGACGGGATATTTGGTCTAGAATAGTCTATGGAACACGAATTTCGTTAACAGTCGGTTTGGTTGGGATTCTGCTTAGTTTTCTAATTGGTATATCCGTAGGAGGGGCTGCGGGCTATTTTGGAGGCTGGGTTGATAATTTATCCCAAAGGCTGATTGAGATATTGAGATCTATTCCGGAATTACCATTATGGATGGGCCTTTCAGCCGCCTTGCCTGTTAGCTGGAGTCCTTTAGCTGTATTTTTTGGTCTCACACTGATACTCGGCCTGGTTGATTGGCCTGGCTTAGCGAGAGCTGTAAGATCAAAATTACTATCGTTAAGAGAGGAAGATTATTGCACAGCAGCTGAGCTTTTAGGTGCATCACCGCAAAGAATTATTTATAGACATCTATTACCTAACTTTATGAGCCACCTGATTGCGTCAGCTACATTGTCTATACCGTCGATGATACTGGCGGAGACCGCTCTCAGTTTTTTAGGTCTAGGTCTACGCCCGCCTATTACTAGTTGGGGGGTTTTATTGGTTGAGGCCCAGAACCTTGAGGCGGTCGAGCTTTATCCCTGGCTGCTTATCCCAGCTATACCAGTGATTATAACAGTGTTGGCATTCAATTTTTTTGGAGATGGGCTCCGCGACGCAGCAGATCCTTATAAGGCCTAATTTGCCATGAAATTTGAAGTTGTAAAAGAAATATTGAGCGGTGTCCCCTACATGGCAGAGGACGAAGGGTGGGAACTGTATAATTTTATTTGTAACGAAAAACCTTCCTCAATTCTTGAGTTAGGTCACGCGCATGGTGCCTCTACTATGTATATGGCTGCTGCACTAGATGAAATTGGATCTGGAGTCATTGAAACTGTTGATCTGTCTGCAGCGCAAGAAAGAGACCCAAATTTAGAAAAATTAACTTTAGACAGTGGGCTAAACGAATTTATAAATATTTTTAGAGAAAAAAACTCCTACACTTGGTTTTTGAAAAAAAAGATCGAGAATTGTACTTCTGGGCATATTTGTGAACCTATTTATGATTTCTGTTTTATTGATGGACCAAAAAATTGGACAATCGATGGTTTAGCTTTTTTTTTAGTTAACAAGCTACTTAAAAATAAGGCGTGGATCTTGTTTGATGATTACTTGTGGACTCATGGAAAACATGACGGTAGGGAATCTACGGATGGTATAACTGTGAGATCTCTTGGAAACGAAGAATTAGAGGAACCACATATAAAGCTAATATTCGAGTTACTCGTTATGCAGAGTGGTGAATTTTCAAATTTTAAAATCCAAGATAACTGGTGGGCTTGGGCGCAAAAATCTAAAAGTGGAAGTAAAGAAGTTGAACATACAGGTAAAATGATGACCAAGAATTAGTTCTTCAAATCTTTCGTATCCATAGGCTTGAGCTGTAGTTGTTTTCTGAATGATTTATTTCCCTTAGAATAGTGGTCTGTAACAATGACTCCATTCTTGAAGTGACATAGTGACTAGAAAATACAACCTCATAATTAGCTCCATACAATAATGGAGCTAGGCCTGACTGTTCGTTGTATCCACGCCATGACCATTCCTCTGGGTAATTATCAGGTAAGAATATATCATGTATTTGAATTAATACTCCTGAGGCCAAAATAGGGAATATATGATTTAGAAAAATATCAACATCAGTGCCAGGCATTATTATATGGCTCGAATCTACAAATAAGATATCTCCTGACTTCAGTTCCTTAAACAAAGAAAATTCTGTATTTTGGATTATATCATTAATAAGAGTAGCTTTTGTGCCATCTATTTCCGCTCTAGGTGCTGGATCTATGCAGCACAATTTTGTTTCTAATAAGCCATCTTCAATAGCGCGAGACATAAATCGGGTAGAATGACCTGAGCCAACTTCAATTATCAATTCTGGTTTATAAGTCCGAACTATAGAATAGGCAATGGCTGCATCTAATGGAGGAAACCAGTCTTGATCCCATCTAGGTTGAGGTGGATTATCTTTACCGATTTTTCTAAGATCTTCTGTAAATTGCTTTAAGACTTCAATATGCTCAATGAAGGCATTCTCTTTTTCTGTAAATAATATTTCCAGTTGTGAGTATGCTATCTCCTTTTTATGCAATGATAATTCTTTTGTATAACGATAAGGTATAAAAAAACCTTGGGGGGTTAAACCTAGTATAGTTGATAATCCCATTCTTAATAGTCGTAATTTCTTCTTAAAAATTGGAAAGTAAGAGGGCATCTTACTTAGTTAATTCAGGTCCCAATCAAGACCAATATTAATTGCCCGTGCAGAATGAGTAAGTTTACCCACAGAAATATATGTTACGCCAGTCTCTGCAATGCTCCTAATTGTTTGAATATTGATATCGCCTGACGCCTCAGTAGGTACACTTCCATCTATTAGATTAACAGCAGCAAGACACTCTTCCGCATTCATATTATCCAATAAAATTATATCAGCTCCAGCGGCCAAAGCCTCTTCTACTTGAGTGAGAGTGTCACATTCAACTTCTACATCTTTCAAGCCTGCTTCCTTAGCCCTTATAATAGCATCTGTTATACTTCCACAAGCCGCTATATGGTTATCTTTAATTAAGACACCATCATCTAGGCGGAAACGATGATTCTGAGCCCCTCCAACCCTCGTCGCATATTTAGCAAGTTCTCTTAATCCCGGGATAGTCTTTCTCGTATCAAGTAAAATAGCATTGGTATCACTTATCTCATTAACATATTCCCTAGTTAGGGTAGCTATACCTGAGAGGTGTTGGATCATATTTACTGCTATTCTTTCACCGCTTAAAAGAGCTACCGCAGGCCCTTCTATTATACTAAGAACGTTACCAACTTCAGCAGTCTGTCCATCTTCAAAAAGAATGCTACACTTTATTAATGGTTCAAATCGCGAAAAAATATCTGGCAATAGTGGTAGGCCCGCGCAGATCATATGTTCCCGTGTGACTAGCTTGCCGACGAATTTAGTGTCCTCTGGAATTACTGCCATAGAAGTAATATCTCCACTTCCCAAGTCCTCGGAAATTGCCTTATCTAATATTCCAGCAATTATTTCCATTTCAATACCTGATAGTGGCATATTCAGGCGGCAGTTCTATTCTGGGTAGCTGGTTTCGGAGACATATCTAGCATCTTTTTCAATGGGCGCAGGGCCTCCAGACGAAGTTTCTCTGGTAGCTCAATTTTTGGAGTTTCATTTTTCATTGCAAAATATAATTTTTCCAGTGAGTTCATAGCCATATAGGGACAATTAGCGCAGCTACATGTTCCGTCCTCACCTGGTGCGGGTATCAGATTCTTAGATGGAACCGATTTTTTCATTTGGTGGATTATATGTTGCTCCGTTGCAATAATGACCGTTTGAGCTGGTGTATCTATTACAAAGTCCAAAATTGAACGAGTTGAGCCAACGTGATCGGCATGCCGAAGTATACTCTCGTGGCATTCTGGGTGAGCTGCTACAACTGACTCTGAATGACGCGTCATTAGTTTTACAAGTTCCCGTTCATTAAATTGTTCATGAACTATACAGGTACCTGGCCAAAGTTCCATCTTACGCCCTGTTTTTTTAGATAAATAACCACCCAGATGCTTATCTGGACCAAAGACAATATTTTTATTTTCGGGTATTTGTAATATTATCGCTTCGGCATTCGAGGAAGTTACAATTATATCGGATAATGCTTTTACTTCTGCTGAACTGTTGATGTAAGTTACCACCACGCTATTCGTAAACTGTGAAATAAAAGCTCTAAATTCTTCTGGTTCACATGAATCTTCCAGTGAACAACCAGCATCCTCGTCTGGTATTACTACAATTTTATCAGGATTAAGAATCTTTGCGCTTTCTCCCATAAATTTTACACCACAAAATGCTATCATATTAGCTTCAGTTTCTGTCGCCTTTCTTGATAAGTCCAAGGAGTCGCCAACAAAATCAGCGATATCCTGTATTTCTGGCGACTGGTAGTAATGGGCAAGAATTACAGCGTTTTTTCTTTCTTTAATGCTGTTTATTTCATCCTTAATGTCCAAGAAAGGAGGTAAAGTTTGGTTCAATGAACTTCCATTATCTTTATTAATGAAGCTATTTTCCATTTTTCACACTTCTATCTCTTTAAACTAGCATAAAATAATCATTATGTACGTACATTTGGGCTAAATCATATATAAGTCAAGAGTATTAAATACAAGCAAAGAACAATAAAAAAAGCCATAAATTGTTAAAGTAATAAAAAAGATTTACCTTATCTTTACTATATCCAGACAATGTATCTTGCTAAGTTTTGTACTTTTGTAAATTAGGAGGTTTACCATGGGTGCAGTAAATTCCATTGTAGATATTGTTAATGGTGTTACTCGTTTGGCTATGGCTCTAATTCCCCTTGCCATTGTTTTAGGGGTATTACTAGGCGCTAACATACCTATTTTTGGTGGAGTCATAGAAGAAATAGTTAGGATTGTTAAGATTTTTGCGGGAGAGAGCCTTATTGGCTTGGTCGCTTTAGCTATAGTTATTTGGTTGTTCAGGATATCAACCGCTAAGTAGTAGATCTTAAAAGCAAAATTTCTGTCTTTAGAAATAGATAAAATTTGCTAACTTATTGGGGTCGCATCCTAATTGCTGGATGGGGCCCCATAAAGTTTGAGGTTAATGATGAAATCAAGTAAAACACGAATTCTCACTACGCATGTTGGTAGCTTACCGCGTCCTGATAAACTTGTGTCAATGCTTATAAAGCAAGACAAAGGAGAGCCCTATAACGCTAGCGAATTATCTAAATTTGTGTCAAAGGTTACAAAAGAGACTGTTAAACAGCAAATTAAGACAGGGATCGATATCATAAATGATGGTGAAGCAGGCAAAATCTCCTATCACGTTTATGCAAAACATAGGTTAACTGGCTTAGAGAATGTGACTGGGCAGGGTGTTCCTGGAAGACCATTACCGCGGGATATAAAAGATTTCCCGGAGATGGTGCCTAAACCACTTGGCGGCGGCGGAACCGAGCTATTGCAGGCAGTTATGTGCAAGGGGTCTGTTGGTCACAAAAATGATAAGCCTGGTAAAACAGATATTGATAATCTAAGAAATGCTATAAAAGGGCTGGAGCCA
>PTLG01000166.1 GCA_002937995.1 Alphaproteobacteria bacterium MarineAlpha3_Bin7
AGGTAATTAATGAAATAAAGTTAGAAAAAGCTGGCACAATAGCAGACTTTGCTCATGACACTTGGATTACAACGAAGTTAAAATCTAGAATAACATTTGATAAAAATATTTTAGCTATTAACTACTTAGTGGAGACAGTGAACAGAACTGTGTACTTGTTAGGTGTTGCACAAGACGCGGAGGAGCTTAAAAGGGTTGTTGGCCATGCTAGTGCAATAGATCGAGTAAGGGAAGTGGTGTATGACCACGTGAGAATAAAGGGTAAAGCATATGATAATGACTAACACCTCTCATTTTAATAGCTCGTTTAAAGTCTTATGACCCTAAAAGTGGCTATACAGATGGATCCGCTTGAATCTATAGATGTAAAGGCGGACAGCACGTTCTTGTTGGGGCTTGAAGCCCAGGCCCGCGGTTATCAGTTGTACCATTATTTGCCCGAAAACCTAACCCTTAATGAAAGAACGGTTATAGCTGCAGCGCAAAAAATAAAACTTAAAAACAATCAGGGGAAACACTTTCAAGCCCAAGATTTTGAATGGATAAATTTAGAAGAAGTTGATGTAGTTTTGATGCGTCAAGACCCACCTTTTGATATGGCTTATATTACAGCGACACATATTTTAGAGAAAATTTGTGAAAAAACTCTAGTGGTAAACAACCCTATCAGTGTGCGAAATTCGCCGGAAAAAATATTTGTAACTAAATTTCCAGAATTAATGCCTCCAACCATTATTTCAAAGAATATAGATAGCCTAACATCTTTTCGAGCCAAATATAAGGACCTCATAATTAAGCCGTTGTTTGGTAATGGTGGAGCGGGCGTGTTTCATATAGGTCCAAAGGATGAGAACTTTTATTCATTGCTGGAGTTTTTCTTTGCAACTTACAGAGAGCCCCTAATAGCTCAGCGTTATGAACCCAGTGTCAGAGAGGGAGACAAAAGGATAATTTTAATAGATGGTGAGCCAGTTGGTGCGTTAAATCGTGTTCCGCCCCACAATGATTCCCGCTCAAATTTACATATTGGTGGAAGAGCTGAAAAGGGCATGCTTACTGACAGGGATAAGGAGATTTGCAAAATAATAGGCCCTCACCTAAGAGACCTAGAGTTGCTTTTTGTGGGAATAGACGTGATAGGAAAAGTTATTACAGAGATTAACGTTACGTCGCCTACTTGTCTGCAGGAAATCAACCGTTTTGACCGTATAAAATTGGAAACAAAGATCTGGGATTCAATAGAGACAAAATTAATTGTGTAATATAATTGTTGGCTTAACAATGCTGGGTTCTACAAATTAAGGGTTCTAGGATCACCCAAAAACCGCCACTAGATTTTTGAAGGTGAACAACCTCAAAATACTCACAAATCTTTCTTAGCCACCAGGAGCATGGTTCTTGGATTAAATGAGCATTTCTTCCATCTGATAAAAACTTTAGGGCTGGGCCTGTGTGGATTGTGAAGAAACCAACATTTTTAGTAATAGTAGTTAATTCTTCCAATACTGGATCTAAAAAAACAGGCTCTATGTGTTCAAGTACATCAATGCAGCAAACGAGGTCGGCGGATAGGGGTGGTCCGTATTCAGGAAAGGCTGGGTCATATGCAAAGTAAGCGAAATTTTTTTTACCCAACTCAAGCAGCTTGTTGTAAAGTCTGCGTTTGCCTGCGCCGTAGTCGGAAATAGATTTTGCGCCTATGTTGCCAGCAATCTCTACGACTAATTCTCCGAAATGCAAAGAGGCGTTGCCGTAGTTTGGATTAGTATGAAGTTCTTTTTGAAGGTGTAAATACTCATCAGAGATTAAATGCTTACAGTTGTTTTCTGTTATAGAGGCCATTTTTATAAACTTTTTTACGGATTTCAAGTAACGTTAATTTCCTGGTGAAGCATTAACCACATCAGTTATTTGGACTGCTAGCTTTTCATCTGTCACCACCACTTCCCCCTTAGCAACTAATTTTCCTTCAGCCTTCAATTCCACGGGCTCGCCCACTTTTCTCTCCAATTCCACAACCGCACCCCTTCCGAGTTGGAGTATCTGACTTACCCTAAGTTCTGCCACACCGAGCACAGCCACTATATCAACGTTTACATCCAATAGTGCGGCTGAACCCCCATTTAAGTTTTCTTGTTCTTCTTCTGCCATTTCTTTAACCCTATAATTAAATTAATTAAATATCTTGATACTGTTTATCAAAGCATGCTTCCAAGGTTTCTGCCCCCGAAAATATGAAAGTGAAGATGGGGAACTTCCTGATTGGCATCGGTTCCCGCATTGGACAATATTCTATAGCCATCGGCGTTTAGCCCTAGTTTTTTTGACGTTTCACCAACAGCTTTAATAAGTCCAACAATCTCTATATCGCTCGCGTTTTCAGAAAAATCTGCTAACGACAAATACTTACCCTTAGGTATAACCAGAACATGCACGGGTGCTTGGGGGTTAATGTCTTCAAAAGAGAGAGCATACTCATTCTCATACACTTTTTTACAGGGGATTTCTTTCCTTAAAATCTTAGCGAAAACATTATTATCATCGTATTGTTTTTTCATACCAACCCCTTGGGTTTAGCTATTTTCCCTAGACGCTTTTTCTTCTAGCCCCGATAGAGCTTCTCTGTGTGACAGCTCTTTCCAAACCTCTTCTGGTTTAATGCCAATATGAACCCAAAGTACTAACAAATGATAGATAAGATCAGCACTTTCCTTTACTACTTCTTTACGGTCCTTAGTTAATGCAGCAACTATAGTTTCTATAGTTTCTTCGCCTAGTTTTTGAGTTATTTTTGTAGTTCCCATGGATCCGAGTTTGGCAGTGTATGACTTTTCAGGACTTTCTTTGATCCTGGAGTTAATTATCGAGAAAAGTCTATCCATTCCCTCTAACTTGTTCATCTATTAATTACCCTCCTTATTTCAGTCTAATGGCAATTCCCTTGGACTCCATATAAGTTTTAGCCTCTCCAATACTATAAGCACCAAAGTGGAAAATAGAGGCTGCTAAAACAGCGCTAGCGTGGCCCACTTTTACACCGTCAACTAAATGTTGTAATTTTCCAACGCCACCCGATGCAATTAGCGGTATTTTTACAGCATCCGCTATCATTTGGGTTAGTTCTAGGTCAAAACCTTTTTGTGTTCCGTCCCTATCCATAGAGGTGAGCAGTATCTCTCCTGCTCCAAGTGACTCCATTCGTTTTGCCCAGTCTAGAGCATCGAGACCAGTTTGAGTTCTGCCGCCATGGGTGAAAATTTCATAACTCTTATTCGTTCGCCGTGCGTCTAGAGCTACAACAACACACTGGCTGCCGAATTTTTTTGCGGCACTTTCGACAAGTTTGGGGTTTTTAACAGCAGCAGTATTTATAGAAATTTTATCAGCTCCAGCCTTTAACAATCTTCTGATGTCTTCTAAGGTTCTTATACCCCCTCCCACCGTTAGGGGAATAAAACATTGTTCGGCTGTCCGCTCTACAACGCCCAAAATTGTTCCTCTATTTTCGTGACTTGCGGTTATATCGAGGAAACAAAGCTCATCAGCACCAGAATCGTCATAGAACTTAGCTTGTTCTACAGGATCGCCAGCGTCCTTTAAATCTATGAAGTTCACACCTTTTACAACGCGACCATTTTTGACATCTAAACAAGGTATAAGTCGTGTTTTAAGCATTCGAATTAACTTCCCGCCAAGAGATGAAGGGCATCTTTTAATTTAATTTTATTTTCATATATTGCCCGACCAACTATTACACCTTCAATTAAACCTCTCCCTTCTTCATAAAGTTGCACTAAGTCATTCATCGATGATATGCCGCCGGAGGCTACAACTGGGGTAGAGAGTGAAGTGGCAATTTTAAGTGTTTCTTCAATGTTTGGTCCCTTCATAGCGCCATCTCGATTAATGTCTGTATAAATTATTGAAGCTACACCCGAATCTTCATAAAGCTTACATAAATCAATAGCCCTAATCTTTGAATTTTTTGTCCAACCCTCGATAGCCACCTCGCCATTTAGAGCATCAACCCCCACCCCCACCATTTTTGGATAGGCTTTTGCTAGTTCACGAACAACACGGGGTTCCTTTGCAGCAACTGTACCTAAAACAACTTTTTTTACACCGTATTCTATCCAAGTTTCAACTTGTTCTTTTTTTCTAATTCCCCCACCTAACTGGATTTTTAAGTCTGTGCTGTTTATTATCTCTTTCACTGATTTAGAATTAATGTTTTGTCCCTTAACTGCGCCGTCTAGGTCTACTAAATGGAGCCAGCTACACCCAGAGTTTTGAAACAACCGTGCCTGTTCAGTTGGGCTGTTGTGAAAAATAGTAGCTTTTTTCATGTTTCCTTTTACTAGCCTTACACATTGTCCGTCTTTGAGATCTATGGCTGGAAAAAAAATCATGGCCTCCACCTTAAAAACCACTCAATAAATTTTAGACCAGCTAACTGACTTTTTTCAGGGTGAAATTGCGTTCCAATAATGTTGTCTTTGCCCACTATAGCAGCCAATGTCTCTTCATAATCGGTTGTTCCTATTAGGTGATCAGAATTTTTTACTTCAAAATGGTAAGAGTGCACAAAATACATCTCTGTCTCTTTTTGCAGGGCACTTTTAATTGGGTGTTTTGAAGAAGTTAATTTTACACTGTTCCAGCCCATATGGGGAATTTTTAAAGATGGGTTTTGCGGGTTGATTTTAACCACTTTACCTGGAACCCAACCTAAGCCATCTACTTCTTGGTTTTCTTCTCCTACATCTGCGGTTAGTTGCATGCCTACGCAAATACCTAGGAATGGCAAGTACTTATCAATAACCTGATTTTCTAGTGTATCTATCATTCCCCCGATAGCTTGTAATCCTAACATGCAATCCACGAAAGACCCTTGTCCAGGTAGAACAATATGGGTGGCATTCAGAACCTCTTTTGGATCACGGGTTATGAGCACCTTGCCCTTACCAATCTCAGAAACAACCTTCTCGATAGCTTTTGCTGCAGACCTTAAATTACCAGAACCATAGTCAATAACCGCTACGATCATTTATCACTGTCCGACAGCAAACCCTTGGTAGATGGAATAGCACCACCTAACCTTTGGTCTATTGTTATCGATTGTCTAAGTGCTCGGGCAAAAGCCTTATAAGTTGATTCAATTATATGGTGATTGTTTTCGCCATAGAGGTTTTCTACATGTAAGGTTACTCCAGCTGCCTGAGCAAACCCCTGGAACCACTCTTTAAACAGCTCTGTATCCATTTCACCAACTTTTGGTCTAGAGAAACCTACTTTCCATACAAGGCCCGGCCTATTAGAGCAGTCTACTACTACTCTCGTCAGAGCCTCATCTAGGGGCACCAAAGCAAAACCATATCTAGTAATTCCACTTCTATCTCCGAGGGCCTTGTC
>PTLG01000167.1 GCA_002937995.1 Alphaproteobacteria bacterium MarineAlpha3_Bin7
TTATTATGATCAGAGAGATTTTCTGAGAATCTGTGACCCCCAAGTCCATCTGCAACAAAGAATAATTCATCACTTTTTGTTGGGTTTAGTACAGCCAAAATTGACTGCTTACCTGGATTTGCTATAGGCCCCTCGGGCAAACCCACGAAGCTATAAGTATTGTATGGATTTGGCTCCATTAAATCCTTTCTTGTGAGCCCTCTTCCAAGATTGTCTTGGCCACCTGTTAAGCCATAAATAACCGTTGGATCAGACTGCAATCTCATTCCTTTTTTTAATCGATTAACAAAGACCCCAGCGACCCTAGCTCTCTCCTCTTTAATAGACGTTTCTTTCTCAACTATTGAGGCTAATATGATTAGATCTTCATAATTTTTTATTGGCAATCCAATTTGTCTGCTATCCCAGTATTTGTCTAATACTTCGTTTAGGGCTTTTTTCATTCTTTTAATTATACTAGTGCGTTTATCCCCGAAAGAATAGAAATAGGTTTCTGGAAGCAATTCTCCTTCCTTAGGAATATTATTTATTTGACCAAACAAACCTTCGGCCCGTTTTAGACGTGAAATTATTTGGTAAGTTGTTAATCCTTCCGGTACAGTAAATTTTCGAACAACTGTTCTGCCACTTTGAATAATTTTAATTATATCACTAACACTAGCACCTTTTGGAATAAAATATTCCCCAGATCGAATTGGTTTTTCATAAGAATTAACCCTGGCAACCCATTCAAATAATAAGGGTTTATTGATTATATGGGATTGATAAAATATTTGCGATATTTTATGGATTCCTGCACCAGGTGGTATATAAATATTTTTATTACTGACACCTAGGCTAGGCGCAGTAACTATATGATTGAAAAAAAGAAATGCTGCTATAACCAAAATAAAAATAGTCGCCGACGAAACGGATAGCCAGATAAATAATCTTGACATAGATTTTAAGTTAACTTGGATAATATAAGGCTAGCATTTGTTCCACCAAAGCCAAATGAATTAGACAAGACTGCATTAATAGTCTTTGGTTGAGCCTCCAAAGGAATCAAATTTAAATCACAGCCTTCTGAGGGTTTAATAAGGTTAAGGGTAGGTGGAGCTACTTGATGCTTAATAGCCAAAATAGAAAAAATAGCCTCTACGGCTCCGGCAGCTCCTAAAAGGTGTCCTGTTGAAGATTTTGTCGAAGACATTGCAAGATCTTTCTCTTTTCCCTTAAATAACCTTTTTACCGCACTATGTTCTATTTCGTCTCCAAGTGGTGTAGATGTTCCATGGGCATTAATATAGTCAACATCTTCCGGGTTTAATCTGGCACTCTTAAGAGCGCCTTGCATTGCCCTAAAACCACCATCACCGTCTTCTGCAGGCGCAGTTATATGGTAGGCATCTCCAGACATACCATAACCTTTAATCTCTGCATAAATATTAGCCCCTCTATTCTTTGCATGCTCAAGAGTTTCCAATACAATAACACCGGCGCCCTCCCCTATTACGAAACCATCTCTATCTTCATCCCAAGGTCTTGAAGCCTCTGTTGGGTTATCATTAAATCCCGTTGATAAAGCTCTAGCCTGGGAAAATCCGGCAACACCAAGTCTACAAATCGCCGCTTCTGCACCACCAGCTATCATAACTTCCGCATCCCCGAGAGCAATTAATCTGGCAGCATCGCCGATAGCATGCGCTCCCGAAGCGCAAGCTGTAACCACTGCCGAATTAGGCCCTTTGAATCCATACCTAATTGCTATTTGTCCAGAAACTAGATTTATTAGACTTGCTGGTATAAAAAAAGGACTAAGTCTTCTTACCTTACCACCATTAACGATTTGGGCACTTTTTTCAATTTCTGGAAGGCCACCAATCCCCGATCCTACCATTACGCCTGTTTTCAACAAACTGGCTTCATCTTTTGGTTCCCACCCCGAGTCTGAAATGGCAAGAATTGCAGCTGAAAGGCCGTACTGTATAAATACGTCCATTCGTTTTTGATCTTTAGAGGAAATATAATCATCGGGTACAAACAAATCTTCACTAAATGGCCCAGTATTTTGTCGAGGTACTTGCCCTGCAATCTGAGACGGTAGGTCAGATACATCTATACTTGAAATTTTGCTAATACCTGATTGACCTCTAATTAAAGAGGACCAAGGCCCATCTAGGCCACAACCTAGCGGGGTAACCAGGCCCATCCCCGTTACAACAATACGACTTAAGTCTTCCATAAGCTACCAGTTGCCTCAGTCGAGTTTTTTGTTGGCTATAATTGATTAAATTAAAACTAAGACGAGTTGTTTGAAAGATAATCAATAGCATCCTTAACTGTAAGTATTTTTTCAGCAGCATCATCAGGTATCTCGCAATCAAATTCCTCCTCGAATGCCATTACCAGCTCAACTGTATCTAAACTATCTGCACCAAGGTCGTCAATAAAGCTAGCAGAGTCAGTAACTTTGTCTTCATCAACACTTAGGTGCTCAACTATTTTAGCCTTAACACGTTCTGCAACATCACTCATTGTCTAAAATCCCCTTATTTTATTACTACTGACTATATAACTACAAAACTTTTGCTCAGTTCATTAAATAAACCAAGTTTGACGACTTGGTACCATACTTTATTCTTCTTGGCTAGAGCTCAAATTAAGCTAGACCATAGCCAATCCACCATTAATATGAATAGTCTGCCCGGTCAAATAACTAGCCTCTTCACTCGACAAGTATAGGACGCTAGCCGCAATGTCTTCAGGGACTCCCATTCTCCCTGATGGAACCAATTTGAGTAATTCTGATGTTTGCTTTTCAGTCAATGATTCGGTCATTGCTGTCTTAATATATCCAGGAGCAATACAATTAACAGTAATATTTCTCGAAGCTACTTCTACCGCCAGGGACTTCGTCATACCAATTATTCCAGCTTTGGATGCAGCATAATTGGCTTGGCCCGGGTTACCAGTAAACCCGACGACGGAGGAAATATTTATAATTCGACCCCAACGATTTTTCATCATACTTTTTAGGCAACCTCTAGCTAATTTAAAGCCCGCCGTTAAGTTAATGGCTATCACATCTAACCAATCGTCATCACCCATTCTTACCATTAATCCGTCACGAGTAATCCCAGCATTATTAATTAAAATATCAACTTCCCCCATTTTGTCATAGGCAAAACTCAAAAGTGCCTCGACCGCTCCAGACTCTGATAAGTCATTCACTAAACAAAAAGCGTTTTGCGATAATTCACTAGAAATCTCATCTAGAACCGTTTTCTTTGTTCCAGATATTGTGACAATTGCCCCCCTATCAACTAGCTTTTTCGCAATAGCCCTACCAATGCCTCCTGTACCACCAGTTACTATTACTTTTCTGCCAGAAACATCAAACATTCTCCTAAACTCCGTTAATCAATAAGAGAGACAAATTTACGAATATCATCGGAGGACTCAAGAGATATCGCCTCAAGTTGTTTATCTATTCTCCTGATCATTCCTGTTAAAACCTTGCCGGCACCCACTTCAAAAAATTTTTTTACCCCTAATTCTCGCATGTTAAGTATACTTTCCCGCCACCTAACACGACCTGTCACTTGCTCAATTAGCAGTCTTCTAATTTCGTTGGGATTGTTCTCAGGTTTGGCGGTAATATTACTTACGACAGGTGTAGTCGGAGCTCTTACTAGTATGTTTCCTATTACATTTGTCATATGATCTGCCGCTGGTGCCATTAATGGAGAATGAAAAGGTGCGCTTACCTGAAGTGGAACACAACGCTTTGCACCCGCATCTTTAGCCATCATACTCGCACGTTCAACTGCTGCCGCGCTACCACTAATAACCACTTGCTCTGGAGTATTATCATTAGCTACACAACAAATTTCATTTTCCTCTGCTGCCCTTTCAACAATTTTTTCTAGATCCAGAATGTTTAAACCTAAAACCGCAGCCATGGAACCTGCTCCATTGCTTACAGCCGCTTGCATGGCCTTTCCCCTAGCCCTTAAAATTTTGACCCCATCACTAAACTGAATTGCGCCAAAGGCTGCAAGAGCAGAATACTCACCCAGCGAGTGCCCAGCCGCAAATTTTACAACCTCAGATAGATCCAGTCCAAATTCGTCCCTAAGTACCCTAACAATCGCTATACTAACAGCGAATAATGCTGGTTGGGCATTTTCTGTTAGTGTCAATTGGTCCTCAGGACCGCCAAAAATAACATCCGTCAATTTCTGATTGAGCTCATCATCTAACTGCTCAAATACATGCCTAGTATTGGGAAAGTCTGTGATAAGGTTTTCACCCATACCAACATACTGAGAACCCTGTCCTGGGAAAATGAAAGCACATGTCATATGCAAAATTCCGTTCTTTCTTTACTGATAACAAGTCACTTTGTGCTGTCAAGATTTTAAAATTACAAAGTTTTTCTAAATTTAATTAGATTCTAATAAATTGCTAGGCGTCTAGTTAATTTTTTCAGTTCACCAGCTTTTTATAGTGAGCTTGCGTAATTTTTTATTGTGTGTATATTTCGATGACATTTTCCTTGCTATATAATTTTTATTTTATAGCTATGCGTGGCTGGTTGAGTTATCAATTAGCTGGTTGAGAGAATCCAGAAGGAGTTAAACAATGCCTTTTTATGAGAGCGTATTTATTGCGCGTCAAGAAATTTCATCGCAGCAGTTTGAAACCCTTGGTGACCAATTTGTAGAAGTTATTGGTGACGGTGGGGGTAAGATTACCAAACGAGAGAATTGGGGGCTTAAGGGACTTGCATACAGAATAAATAAAAGTCGCAAAGCTCACTACATGTTATTTAATATTGATGCTCCAGCGGAGGCAATATCAGAGATGGAACGCCAGATGAGGCTCAGTGACGATATTTTAAGGTATATGACAATTAAAATACCAGAGCTAAATGATCAACCATCCATCCAGGCAAAGGTTAAAACCTCAAAAAGTCATGATGACAAACCTAAAACAGAAGGTGAAGTAGAATTTACGGCACGAACTCCTGAGGAACGGGCATCAGAAGGGGAAGAGAATGATGTTGGAGAAAAGGCAAAAAACCCTGAAGAAGTAGACGCTCGCCCCCCAGATGGCGAAAAAACACCAGAATCTGAAGAAACAGTAAAAAAAGAAGATTAATTGAAATGGCTGAAAACAATAAGCATGAAAACCAAGCTTTCGGAGAAAACTCCCAGAGATCTGAGACTTCTAATCGTAGGCCCTTCTTTCGTCGCAGAAAAACCTGCCCCTTTTCAGCGCCAGATGCGCCAAAAATTGACTATAAAGATGTTCAGTTATTATCTAGATATATTTCTGAAAGAGGAAAAATTGTTCCCAGTAGAATAACAGCTGTTTCTGCAAAGAAACAGAGAGAGTT
>PTLG01000168.1 GCA_002937995.1 Alphaproteobacteria bacterium MarineAlpha3_Bin7
ACTCCTATAACTTCTGATGTGTATTTTATGGGAAAACCCCCACCAATATTTAACACTTTTACATCTATGTTCTCCATAAGTAAGGCCTCAAAAATCTTTGCAGCTTCTGTAATAGCTGCAGTCCAGCGCGAAGAATCACTTTGCTGTGACCCGACATGAAAGGAGACACCCTGGGGAACAAGCCCTTTGTTACTAGCTAAAACCATCAACTCAATTAGCATCTCACTTGAACACCCAAATTTTCCCTCAAATGGCCATAAAGCCCCTCGATCTCTCACACCAAATCGACAAAAAACATTGCTACCTGGTGCCATCTTTGCAATTTTTGATAGCTCCCCCTTGGAGTCAAAGGTGAAATTTCTAATACCTAAGTCATAAGCATTTTTTATATCATCGGGCTTCTTAATAGGATTATTATATGATATTCGACCCGGTGATACGCCAACAGAAAAACACTGTTCGAGCTCACCAATACTAGCAATATCAAAATAAGATCCAAGTTTCATTAGCCTTTCTATTATCCTTGGTTCACTATTTGCCTTTACGGCATAATATATGGTTGAGTTTGAAAATGTATCTTTTAGAATTTTATAATTCTCCGATACCACATCGAGATCAACAACCAAAAATGGTGTAGGCAGTTTTTCAGCTTTCAAAAAGTTTTCTATCTTTTCTGAAATAAAGAAATTTTGCATACAAAAACCGTTGAAGTTAGAAGAAGGTTATTAAAATGTTAGTATTTATTGCTCATAAAACCACTAGTATGTAATAATTGCTAAAATATTTGCAATAGGGTAATTACTAAATAGAGTTATATTAATTGATTTAATAGTTTTTTTTGAGCGAGATTTATTACAGTGTTTATACAAACTGAAAGTATGCCAGACCCCAACCGGATGAAGTTCTTTCCAGGAAAGAGTGTATCCAAAGATTTTACTCCTCGTGAATTTCAAATTAACGAAGAAAACGCCGCCTCACCACTTGCTACCCGTTTGTTTGAAATCGGGGGTCTATCAACCGTAACTCTGTATGAAGACTGTGTAATGATTACAAAATATGACGATAAAGAGTGGCAAACACTTAAGCCTATGATACTTGGCGCAATAATGGACCATTATGTTTCTGGGGAACCTGTTTTGCGAGGCCAAGACGATAATTCAGATTCCGAATTTGCTATAGAAGATAAACCAGAAGACGAATCAGTAATAAATAATATAAAGGAAATACTAGAAAGTAGAATAAAGCCAGCCGCCGACCAAATGGGTGGAGAGGTAAATTATAAGGGATACAAAGATGGCATAGTATACGTTGAGTTTATAGGGCCAACTACTGCTCTAACACAGGGTATGGGGAACATACTAGGTCACTATGTGAATGAAGTTACTGCTGTAAGAGATTTTAGAGATGCAATACCAAAACCAGGCTTAGATAGCGAAGAAGCAAAGGAAGTATTGAAAGTTCTCGAAGAAAAAATTAACCCGTCAGTGGCTGGTCATGGTGGTCACGTAACCCTAATCGATTTAAAGGATGACATAGCTTTTATTCGTCTGGAAGGTGGTTGTCAGGGTTGCGGGATGGCTGATGCCACTCTGAAGAATGGTATAGAAGTGGAAATAAAAGGTGCTGTTCCCACGATAACCTCAGTGCTTGATGTAACAGATCACGCAGAAGGTCTAAACCCTTACTATTCACCAAATTAATATATTTTTCCCAAATATTTAAGCTGTTAACATAATTTTTGATATTGCCTCTACAGCCTTCTCTATTTGTTTTTCGTTTACATCCAAATGAGTAACTATTCTCAGTTCTCGCTCAGTTAATGCGCCAATTCTTATTCCAATCTTTGATAACTTGGTTACTAGTTCTTTCGCAGAAATTTTTTTAGAAACAACTTTACAAATAACTATATTTGTTTCCACTAAACTAGGATTTATTTCTATCCCTTTTATCTCTGATAGTTTTTTTGCAAATGATCTGGCATTTTTGTGATCATCTTCTAATCGTTCTATATTATTATCTAGGGCAAAGATCCCCGCAGCAGCCATCATACCCGACTGCCTCATCGAACCACCTAACCGCTGTTTCCATAACCACGATTTTTCAATAAATTCATGGGAACCCGCTAAAACGCCACCAATAGGGCAACCCAAGCCTTTTGATAAATCAATCCAAACACTATCAGTATACTTTGCATAATCAGAAGCTGAAATCTGTGAGGCTACGACCGCATTCATTAGTCTCGCTCCATCCATATGTATGCCGAGCCCACTGCTTCTTGCAAGGACTTCAATTTCCTCTATATTTCTTATCGGCCATATAGTTCCGCCACCAAGATTGGAAGTTTGTTCAATAACCACTAACCGAGATTTAGGCATATGCCTAAAACCATGTCTTAAAGAACCCTCCACATCTGCGGCTGTAAAAATACCATTCTCTCCCTTAATGGTTCTCACCATGGCTCCAGCAGTAGAAGCTACGCCCCCTACTTCAAAGTTAATAATATGAGCCGTTTCGTCAGCAATAACCTCATCTCCTGGGCCACAATGCACAGCTAGTGCTATCTGATTACACATTGTTCCAGAGGGCAGAAATAAGGCCCGTTCTTTACCTAACAAACCAGCAACCCTATCACACAACTCGATTGTTGTTGGGTCTTCATCTGACTGTTCATCGCCTACTTCAGCGCGAAAAATGTGTTCTCTCATTTCCTGAGAAGGTCGGGTTTTAGTATCACTAAATAAGTCAATATCAATTCTATTTTTTTTCACCTTGAGTCGTCACTCCATCTCTCTATTATCGATTTCCTTATATATTATGCTCACAATATTAAAACAGATTATATTTAGTCAGCAAATCAATCTCTTACAGAGTTGCTTAACTGGGGCTCAACTTTAGAAACCACCTTTGAAATATTTTGGTACTGCCAGAAAACTCGAGCAGCAATACTTCTCCAAGGTCGATACATATCTCCCAAATTTGATATCTCCTTTGAACCAGTTTCAAACTGCTCAAGCTTTTTTAATCCTATAATTCCTTTTACAACTCCTAAATCATTTATCGGCCAAATATCTGGTCTACCAAGAGCAAAAATTAAATACATTTGTGACGTCCACCTTCCTATCCCTTTTTGCTTAGACATTTCCAGAACAACTTCTTCGTCACTCAAATAAGATAACCCCCTCAAGTTAAATTTTCCACTAACTATCTCGCCCGCTATTCCTTTAATGTAGCCTACTTTACTATAACTGAGCCCGGTATCTCTCAATGTCTCTACCGACAAACCTGATATGAACTCGGGCGAAAGTTGTTTTTCTAGTTTTTGGATCCTTTTGAAAATTGTACTCGCTACAACAGTAGAAACCTGTTGACTGCAAATTATTTGAACCAAAGACTCAAAGTTGGCTGCTCTTAAGCGTAAATGGGGTAGACCATACTTACTTATGAACATCTTAATATCATTATCTTTCTTTGCGAGGTGTTTAACCCCTCGCCTTAAGATTTCTCGTGTAAGTTTAGCCACTTTCATTACTCCATTTTAGGCGGTATTATAAGGATGTTACTCAATCTAGATATGGATTTATAGGTATTTGACCTTAACATCTAACAAGAGTTTATAAAATGAGATTTAATAGGAGAAAATTTTGATAGTTAAACAAATTTGGACCAATAATGATTTCCGAAACTTTAACTATATTATAGCCTGCCCCAGTACCGGGGAAGCATTGGCCATCGACCCCCTAGATTATAATAAATGCCTCTCCGTTTCAAAAAACAATGGTTTTGAAATAACACAGATTTTAAATACACATCACCATCATGACCATATAGGAGGGAACTCAGATATAATTAGACAAACTGGGGCTAAACTTCTTGCTCACGCAGAAGCCAAGAACGACATCCCTGATATAGATATAGGCTTATCTGCAGGGGACACAGTTTCAGTGGGAAAACTTGTTGATCTGGAAGTACTTGATACGCCTGGACATACCATGAGTCATGTCTGCCTATTATCTCACACCGATCAACCCACTTTATTCTGCGGTGATACATTGTTTAACGCGGGTGCAGGCCATTGCAAAGGAGGAGGTCACCCTGGGTCGCTTTATTCTACTTTTAACCAGCAACTGTCTAAACTACCTAATGATACACTCATTTACCCTGGTCATGATTATATAGAAAATAACCTGAACTTCACTTTGGATAGAGAACCGGACAATAAGGCAGCAAAAACACTAAAGACAAAAATTCAGGGGCAAGACACCAACGACCCTTTAGTGACTACAATGGAACTAGAGAAACAAATTAATACATTTTTCAGACTAAATAGTGAAACGGTACGAAATCAACTAGCTGAAAAATTCCCAGAGTTGGGAGCCAACCCAAGTGAGAAGGATGTGTTTCTAAAACTTAGAGAACTGAGAAATAGCTGGTAAATTCAAACAACGATTATTCAAATGACAAATCTGTAACAAATTCTGTAAACTCCATTACAAATTCTTTGTTAGAAAAAAGAGAAGCCTTATTCCCGGCTATTTGCCTCTCTAATTCCAACCTAAAATCAACTGACCGCCCAAGCTTAATTGCCTTACCAGCGTAGTCTTTCAAATCCGTTGCAACAGTATCAAATAGCCCCATCGCCTTATACATACCGCTAGTAACCCTGCCACGCATAAACTCGCTGTCTAGAGTGATAATACTTTTATCCATATGAAAGGCATCAAAACTGGTATTGCCCCCGCTAAAGTGGGGTGTATCCAGAATTACGTCACAGAGGGCTTGAAGGGCCAAAAAGTCTTCTGGGGTTTGGCGAGGAATAACAATAATTCTTTTTGTTAGTTTATCAGAGTAATTGCGCCACCTTTTTAACAGAGTATCCGTCCAAAAAGGCACAGCACCTTGCAATACGAGTATAATTGCGCTGGGATCCAGCTCAATTATTTGCCCAAATACTTCATCTATATCTGGATGAAATTTAAATGCGGTTTGCGGACAAAAATATATTGTCTGTGATTCATTAAAACCAAATTCTGTTCTGGTTTTTAACCTTTCAGGAACTATAGGTCTTTGATAATAAGTTGGCAGATTATCAAATAGAACTAGTTTTTCTGTGTAGTGCTCACTTGCTTCTGGACTCTCAATTAATTTGCTTGAAAAAAAATAATCTATTGCTGGAATGCCGGTCGTATCGGGGTGCCCCCAAAATACTGCCTGAACAAAAGCTAACCGGGAAAAAGCTAGGAAATAAGTTCTGATGTCCATACCAATATCACCATATATGAGCACATCTAGTGACAACTCTGCTATATCTCGCTGTATATCAAAAAAGTTATCTGAAAAATAAATAACACTA
>PTLG01000169.1 GCA_002937995.1 Alphaproteobacteria bacterium MarineAlpha3_Bin7
TCTGATTATATATTATTTACGAAATATTCTACACTATTTATTATTAATCAAATATGACTCAAACTATTTATTTTCCTGTGCCAAAATATTACAGATATTATAAATTTAGCGTAGTATTGCTTATTGTTGCTTTTGTCTCTGCTTGAGTCAGTAAATTTGTAAAGGGCCAAAAAACAATATGAAATCTTTCCTTTTAGACCAATTAATAGGAAGTTATAATGATAAAATTGGTTTGTGTTTTACAAGGGGAAAAAGATGTCTAGTGAACAAAATACAATATATAATAATAAACGTTTTAAAGTTAGTGATTATAACTTTGAAATGTTCATAGGCCCTAGAGCTGGAGACCAAATAAAAGACTTCACCCTAACTGATTTAGCGACAGGAAAGGCTTTAAAACTATCTGATTTCAACGGAAAATGGCTTGTCATAGAGACAGCATCGTCTACATGCTCGATGTATACTAAAAATATCCCTGATATGAAGGAAATTGTTGATGAATTTGCGGACGTAGAATTTGTTGTAGTTTATGTTAGAGAAGCCCATCCTGGTGAAAGATTAGGCCCTCATAAGAATATGGCAGAAAAAATTGAAGCCGCTAATTTGCTCTCACCGCGTTACGGAGAGCATAGAAAAATTCTTGTAGATAATTTAGAGGGTGATTTCCACCGGGCATACGGCGCGATGCCAAATGTTGTTTATATTGTGCGTCCAGATGGAACCATACATTATAGGTGCAATTGGGCAGCCCCAAGCCTAATAATTAAAGCCTTACGAGAAAGGGAGGTTTATCATACGCTTGAGAATGCCGACACCCTAACTTTGAGAGCTAGTAGAAAAAAATATAATATGATTAGGACGATGTGGACTGGTGGTATTGTAGCTCTATATGATTTTTTTAAGAATGCACCACTTACACTAGCTAAGCACTACAAAATAGATACCTACTACAATAAACATGGGCGCTTTATTAATGATCCAGAGGACAAGCCCAGTGCTAGCGAATTAGCTAAAATAATCAACGAAGCAGAGAGAAGAGCTGAAGTTGAGAAAAATAAATCAAAAGCCAACCTCCAGAGCGCTAAATAGCTTATTAACAAATAGGGTTTCGATGTTCAGACCCCAAACTTCTCTTGAAATTAAGTTATGAGCTTTGTTGACGATGAGGGGATTTGGGTAGAAGTAAAACTTAATAAAACCGACTTCTCTCAATATAGAGGTAGGCCAGCGCTGTTCTTAGATAGAGATGGAACAATAATCGAACATGTGCCTTATCTTCATAGGCCCGAACAGGTCGTTCTCTTGCCTGGCGCAGCTGAAACTATTGGGTTAGCCAATAAACTTGCAATCCCCGTAATTCTGGTGACCAACCAAAGTGGTGTCGGTAGAGGCTATTACAACTGGGATGACTTTAGTAATGTACAAAATAATATCTATAAAAAATTACGGCAAACAGATGCTTGGATAGATGCTATATTGGCTTGCCCGTTCCATAGTGAAGCTTCTGGTATATTTAAACAACTGGACCACCCCTATAGAAAACCTAATCCAGGTATGTTGTTTCGTGCCAATGAATTACTATCTTTAGACTTAAAAAATTCATGGATTGTTGGAGATAGTGCCATTGATATCTCAGCAGGACAATCTGCTGGCTGTCGTGGCGGAGCTCACGTACTAACTGGCAATACTAGTGAAGAAACTGAAATCGAAAAAATTAAATTCTCAGACCCAGAACGCTACAAGGTCATATCTATCAGCTCTATAAAAGACTTAGCCTCATGCATCCCACTTTTCGAGTAAGTTTTAAGGTTTCAGGTATTTCTATGTTTTATATTCTATTTCTGTAACTCGAACCTCCTCATTACTAATGTTTTTTGCATTATGCTCTATAGGTGCCTTGTAAGCAGCAGCTTTACCATCAACATAATCAATTATTTTTATATTACCTTCCCTATCTTCTAATTTTAGCTGTCCGCCAGATTGTTGTATTGTCACGTAATCATGGGTATGCTTATGCCAGCCAGTTTCTGTATCTGGCGGAAACCTCCAAAATGTTATCCGAGTTTTGTCATCTTCAAATAAAACTTGCCTCTCCGCGCCGCTCGTCACCGCTCTTTTTTCTCTTTCTTCCAATAATATAGACATGACACCTCCCAAATTTAAGTTTCAAAAACGAAAGCAGTAAAAACTAAAATAAATCATCAATAATTTTAGGCAGATTTAGGCAATAATCTTAGGTGCTTCAAGAGTTCACCAAAATTAGACAATTTTTCCTCTTTATACTCCTCAATATTGATCGCCGAGAAATCATAAATACCTTTCCCCGACTTTATACCTATATTTCCTTTTTCCATATTTTTATCCACTATTTCTGGCGTAGAAAAACGTTCCCCGAGATTATCAGATAAATACTTGTTAGCGTAATACAAGATATCCAAACCACCCCAATCAACAAATTCTAGCGGGCCCATACTAGTAAACCTTATTCCGAGCCCATTCTTCACAGCCTTGTCTATATCCTCTGCTGATGCAACACCCTCTTCCACCATTCTACATGCTTCACTCATCAATAGGGACTGCAATCTGGGCACGATGTAACCTGGGCTTGATTTACAAACTACGGGAACCTTTCCAATTGATTTAAGAAAAAGACAAAATTTATCAACAATCTTAGGGTCTGTCTCTTCACATGGACTAATTTCTACGAGTGGAACTAAATAAGCAGGATTTAAAAAATGTGCGTTTAAAAAATTTTTAGGCATAGATACAAACGTGGCAAGCTTATTAGAAAGTATTGTAGAAGTTGTCGAAGCAAAAATAACATCAGAGGTCATCAGACTATCTAGCTCTTTGAACACTTGCTCTTTTATCTCTATAACCTCTGGTACAGCCTCAAATATATAATCAGCGTCCAATATAATATCTTTGGAATTTGATAGAGCATGCAACTCAATCCTATCCATAGTTGAGTCAATAAGTTCTGGAGAAATTAATCCAATTGAACTTAATAGGGTCAGATTTTGAAAAATTTCTTCCCGTGACTCCTTAAATAAGTATTTAGTTTGTTCGCTAGTCCTATCTTTAAAATCTATAATACTAACTTTATGACCAGCAAACGCGAAGACTTGAGCAATACCCCTTCCCATTCTTCCTGCGCCAATAGCAACAACTTTATTCACTCGCTACTCCCTCTCTCAGTAATACGTTTAACGTATCCTTGGAGAACTCAGCTAAACCTAAATTTTCAAGAGTTCGTCCAGTTGAGTCTAAATCTCTCCCAACTATCGCACTAGAAATTGATAAAATCCCAGTAGCCAGAGGAATGTCTACATTAAGCCAACGGGCTATAGATGCCCAAAGTGACAAACCTAAAGCTACATCCTCCAGCATATAGCGATGGTTCAATAAATCAATTTTTTCTCTCCAATCACCACTATCTGTAAGTTTTTTATGTGAATGATTACCATACATCCATTCCTCTTTACTATCATCATAATGGTTCTCTAGTGGAAAATGTGGTTCACCATAGCCTAACTGTTCTCTTAGATATATTCTCTCTTTATCCAACTCACTCGTAACCCGCCTAATAGAAGGCTGTGTACCTTCATTATGGATATCCCACGATTCGAAATGCTCCAATGGGCCGGCATTTAAAATTATGAGAGGCGGATGAATGATGGGCCCTGCATTCATCAAGGCCCCATCAAGCGCATCTCTTAAAGGTTCTACTGCTGGATAAGCATTTGAGAGGGTCTCCATAGCCATAGCAGTCCTATTTGATGGATAGACTCCGGTGGGTAACCGCGTGGCGTAGACACTTATACGTACTTTTTCTTCCGACTGCTTTCTAGCTAAGTACGGAAGGGTCCCAGTTTCAGCAAAGGTCACTTGAGCAGGGTTATCTGAACACCTCAAAGATTCTGCAAAGATATAAGATCCAAATGTTCCAGGTGAAAAAAACACCACCTGCCCATCTTCCAAATAAGGTGCGACTTCATTGGATAACTGGTTATGACAGGTTGCAGGTAATGGGATCAGCACTAATTTGGCTCCTTTTATAGCCGAGGACAAATCATCGGTAGCCATATCTATTTTTACTTTTCTTTCGCCCCCCCAATCTTCTAGAGCTATTTCTCTTGAAGATAGAATTTTACTGAATCTTGAATGGTTTCTGCGCCACATTCTCACAGAATGCCCCTGTTCGGATAAATGCGCGGCTGCTGCATAACTCCCATTTCCGCCGCCAAGCACTGCAATCTCCATTTTGATTTTCCTTGTATTACTGTAAAAAAAATATTTATTATATTGGACGCATTTGTCTCTTATTTGGTTAGTATCTTCTTTTTGAAAGTTTAATATCGACAGTTACTTTGGGCAAGAGATGTACGAAAAAGTTGATGATAAATCTGTCTGGCTAGGTGCTGACATACAGGACTCTACACAGTGGATACATGAATTCTCCTCTGAAGAGGTAAAAGAATTGGGTAGGGCTTTAGAGACATACGAATCACATTGCAATGAACTTCACGAAATGAACAAAATTAACTTTCCTCTCTCCAAAGTGGCTGCAGCAATCGATCAAATGCTTAATGAGATCGAAGAAGGACTAGGACTGTATCTTTTTAGAGGTCTGAATACACATATTTTTACCAAAGACCAACTTAGAGCAATATTTTGGGGGATTGGTCTTTATTGTGGAACTGCGGTTTCTCAGAGCAAAAAAGGTGATGTTTTGGGGGATGTGAGAAATATTGGCACCCCACATGATGGGCCTAATTTCAGAGGCTATACTAGTAATGGTGAACTTACATATCACTGCGACGCCGCAGATGTTACAGCTCTGTTTTGCCTGCATCCCGCAAAGAAGGGTGGGTTAAGCAGAATAGTTAGTCTGAGTAGTGTACATAATCAAATTAAGGAAGAAAGGCCGGATCTATTGGAGGTTCTTTACAATCCTTACTACTGGGGACGACAAGGTAATGAGATGCCCAATCAAAGTCCTTATTATACCCAACCAATATTTTCAAACTGGAATAAAAAATTTGCTGGTAGATATACACGCACCCATATCAAAACCGCAGAACTAGGTAATTTTACCCCTCAGCTAACGCCCACTCAAGAAGAAGCCCTCAACTTGATTGATAGCATATGCGAACGTGAAGAGTTTCAATTGACCATGATGTTCGAACCTGGAGACATTCAATTTCTCAATAATTTTGTTACTCTCCACACAAGAACAGAGTTCGAAGACTATACCGACCCAATGATGAAACGCCATCTCTTGAGGCTATGGTTTTCACCTAAAAACAACCGAGAACTGAGCCCTGGCTT
>PTLG01000017.1 GCA_002937995.1 Alphaproteobacteria bacterium MarineAlpha3_Bin7
ATCGTAATAATATTGTCAGACTTTTTAATAAACGGCTTGGAGGGCGTTAGGCCCTCCATAATATATTTATCAACTGAGTTTAATTCTGAGATTTGACTTTCTGTGGGGTACATATTTACGAAACGATCATTTACAACTATTTTGCTCGTTTCATCATAATCAATTTTGTTTCTTAGTGCGCTGGAGTATTCCGCAATTAACTCTATATTTTTTTCAGTATTTAATGTTTCTTGTAGTTTAACAGCCTGTGCAGCATATTTTTCTGCAGCTGGAAGATAGTTAAGCCGAAAAGTGGTCAAAGCCAGAGATAAAAATAAAATATCAGACAAATTGTTTTTTTCGACAATAATACAAAGTAACTGATAAGCTTCCTCAAATTTACTCGTTCTTATATGTTCTAACATTTTTTCAGCCCAAGTACTATTTAGGCTAGCGCTTTTTTTTTCGTAGTCATCTATATTCTCTAGCCAATCACAAATAAATATTTCAACTTTATCAGCAATATTAGCTAGCACCTCATCGTACTTAGCTTGAGAGGACTCTTTCGTTGACAAATTACTCTCCTTTATTGACTCAATCCTAGCATTCAAGAGAACTATTGTTGACTACTTTTTAAACCTAATATTTTTTATCTTAAATATGTTAGGGGTATTATTAATGAATAATTCTTGAATCAATGTTCAAATATTGTAACAATAAATTATTGAAGAGGATGCGATGGCAAGACACAGAGAATTTGAGCCAACAGAAGTTATTGATAAGTCAATTGATGTATTTCTTTCCAAGGGATATGAAGGTGCCGCTATACGAGACTTGATAAAGGTGACAAACGTTAAATCAGGTAGTCTTTACAATAGTTTTGGGAGTAAAAAACAAATGTTCAAGAACGCTCTTGAAAGATTTGTAGAGGTTTCTCAGTTCAATATTACTTTGGCGGATGCTGAAACTGCTCCACCGCGTGAAACAATCGAGAAATTATTTTTTGACCTGATTGAGGTCACGGATAAGCGGGGGGCAGTAGGGAAGTGTTTGATTTCTAGAGCTACTATGGAAGTTGGTGGTGTGGATAAAGAGATAACGGCCTGGCTTCAGGAGGTTTTTGAGAAATCTGAGAGACTCTTATGTCGCTTAATAGAGCGCGGGCAAGCAGCGGGAGAAATTTCTTCTTTTCGTTCGCCAAAGGAGTTGGCTCAGTTTTTGGCAATTACAGTGCAGGGTATGCAGGTAATGGCACGGTTTGAGAGGGATAATAAGAAATTCCGTGCTATCGCAGAAACGGCATTAGCTGCACTTGACTACGAAAAATAATAGAGACGCCTATAGAAGGGCGCGAAAATTAGCCAAATCCCTGTATGTTTAAGGGGAAATTAAAATTAAAGGGGAAAATAGAAATGAGAAATTTAATTAAGTTGTGTTTAAGTGCCTTGTTGATAGCTGTATTTTGTTTTCAGCATAATACGGTTTTAGCTCAAGGAAAAATTAATTTAAAGTTCCACTCATCGTTTGGGAAGTCACCTCTCAATATGGCACCACGCGGTTGGATGGATGAAGTTGAGAAGCGAACAAATGGCAAAGTCAAATTTACTCGTGTTTTTGGTGGATCATTGGGCAAGTTAACTGCCCAGCCTGAGAATATCAAGGTTGGTGCCTTTGACGTTGGAAATATTTCGGTAGTATACAATCCTGGCCTCTATGCTCTTAGTAATGTGGTATCACTTCCTTTTATGAGTACAGATGCACTTGTGCATGCAAAAGCTGCCCATGAGTTACATTCTTCAGGTGTGACAAACGAAGAATTTACCAAGATGAATCAGAAGTATTTGTTTCCGGGAATGTGGACAAAGATACAATTAATGTCCCATGAACCAGTCAGGACCATAGCAGATCTCAGAAAACAAAAGATTCGTGCTCATGGAGGGGCATCTGAACTTTTGAAAACGATGGGCATACCGGTTTATGGTATTCCATGGGGTGAATTGCCTTCAGCAGCTGAGCGCCGAGTGGTAACTGCAGGCATTATTGGCGCACCAGTTGATGCTTATGCTTTTGGTTTTGGAAAAATTTTCAAGTATTGGAACCAGGGTGATGACTGGTTTTTCTTTCCTTTGACATGTGTAATGAATTTGGACACTTGGAAAAAACTGCCAGCTGACGTAAAGAAAGTAATAGATCAGACTAATACTGATATGATTTTAAAAGGTCGGCAGATGATGGCCGCTCTAGAAAAGAAAAATGGGGCTTTACTAGCTAAGCAGGCTAAAACTGCTAAGTTTGAGGAAAGGGGTAAATTACTCGCCGTTAGGGATAAGACCTGGCAGAATTGGGTCAATGCCCGAAATAAGGAGGGTAAGAATGGACAGGCAGTACTTGACCGTTTTCTCTCTTTACTTAAGAAGTATAAGAGTTAGTTTTCAGCGCCAATATAATTTTTGGCGATAGAGCAAAACTAAGATCCGGACCCGTGAAATCAGTTATGGTTATGGCGGGTCCGGATTAAGCCTGTTAGTAATGTTGAATGTTCTGGAAGTGCCGCGGCGTGAGTTTGATTCTGTTAGCGGACATTAGTCCGGAGAGTTGCCATGAAATCTTTTGTTACAGCGATTATCCAGCTTCAAGATAAGTTAGA
Organism: Alphaproteobacteria bacterium MarineAlpha3_Bin7; assembly: GCA_002937995.1. Taxonomy (GTDB): domain Bacteria; phylum Pseudomonadota; class Alphaproteobacteria; order Rhodospirillales; family UBA2165. Next base: position 2,627 of record PTLG01000017.1, read on the forward strand.
GGAATTGCTTTGCTATGTCTCGGCATTAGCGGTAGCGGCAATGATGTTAATTACTACTCTTGAAGTTGTTATAAGAGCTGGATTTTATAAGAGTGTTCCGGGATCCTATGAGTATGTAAGCTTACTTTTTGTCTACTTAATATTTTTGGGCTTGGCTTTTTCTCAGCGTCGGGACGCACATATTTCAATTGGAATTCTTTATGACAGGTTGCCCCGTAAAGCGCGCCAAATCACTCAATGTATTTTCTTGCTGACCGCTTTTGTTTTTTTTGCTGCAATAACATGGACCTCTGGCGTTTCTACTTGGAACAACTATGTTTTGGGCGATACAGTTTTGGGGGCAATAGAGGTAAAGACTTGGTGGGCTCGTGCGGGGGTCCCCGCAGGGTGCGCATTGTTTTCACTCCGTTTTCTAACTCAATTATGCCGTTTAGTTGTGACAGGTGAGTTGTATGAGGAAACCGCAAGCAGACAGAGAGTTTCCCCGAACGGAGAAAAACCATGAGCGACCTTCTTGGGCTTCCATTTGTACTAATATTCGCAGGTATTATGTTGGTTATGCGAATACCAATTGGTGTGGTCCTAATGTTAGCGGGTGCTCTTGGTTTCTCTTTGATACGTGGCCCATCTATTACTCTAGAAACTATTGGTGGACGCTTATTTAGTGTTGGATCTGGATATGAACTGAGTGCCATACCATTATTTCTTTTGATGGGGCACGTAGCCTCTAATGGTGGCGTTACGAAAGATATTTATACAGCTGCCCGCGCCTGGCTCGGTCATCTAAAAGGAAGTGTTGTACTGGCAACTACAGTAGCTGCAGTGGGATTTGCAGCCTGTTCTGGTTCAACAACTTCGTCTACAGCGGTATTTGGGAGGGTTGCGATCCCGGAGATGCTCAGGCTAAAAGTAAATCGAAAATTGGCTGCTGGTTGTGTAGCAACAGTTGGTACGCTGGCTGGGATGATCCCGCCGAGTATCAATTTGATTGTTTTTGGCATTATCGCTCGGGAATCTGTTCCTAAACTTCTTATAGCTGGAGTAATTCCAGGTCTCTTAACAGCTGCCGCGTTTGTTCTGATGATCTACATTCGGGTAAGCCGAAACCCGGCATTGGCCCCTACTCTACCTCGGGCAACTCGAAATGAGAGAATACAATCGCTAAAGGGCGTATGGAGTTTTCTGGCTTTAGGAGGTCTGGTCATTGGTGGTATTTACGCTGGGATATTTACTCCCACAGAAGCTGGTGCTCTTGGGGCTTCTGGTGCCTTTATTATAGCTGCAATGCGACGTAAACTTTCAGTCGGCTCTATCAAGGATGTTTTTCTAGAAACAGCGCAAACAACATCAGTAATTTTTATCGTTTTGGTTGGCGCTCTTATTTTTTCGGCCTATCTGGCTATGAGTGGAGGGTCCTCGGCAATATCGGAATTTATACTAGGGTTGGATCTTCCACTTCTTGCAATCGTCTCTATTTATATTGTTCTTTTGTTAGTTCTGGGTTGTTTCGTAGACCCTATTTCTATGATGTTCCTTACTGTGCCTATTTTTGTACCGCCTTTAGTTGAATTGGGTGCACATCCAATTTGGCTTGGAATTTTAGTTGCTAAGACTCTGGAGATAGGAATGATTACACCACCAGTGGGGCTAAATGCCTTTGTACTTAAAAGTGTTGTACCCTCATTTTCATTGCGAGAAATATTTAGTGGAATTTGGTGGTTTCTTCAAGTTGAGGTTATCACCTTGATCCTAATTTTGTTCATTCCAGCACTTGCCACATGGTTGCCTAGTTTTGCTTTTGGAGAATGAATAGAGTTGAAAATGTATATTACTAGAACACAACTAGAAATTATTGAATAGATATAGGTTTATTCTAGTCGCTAAAATACCTTATGATTTAAAAGGAGAGATTTAGGAGGAAGAAAAATGATATTGGAGGGAAAAACGATTATTGTCACTGGTGGGGCTAGTGGTATAGGGAGGGCAACATGTGTGCTCGCAGCTCGAGAGGGCGCCAGCGTAGCCATTGCTGACATCAATCGTGAAATGGCTGAAGAAACTGCTCGTTTGGTTGAAGTGCAAGGACAAGCAGCATTAGTTATTGAGATGGATACTTCAAAAAAAGCGGATGCTCAGCGAATGGTTGAGGAAACTGTCGGGACTTTTGGAACTATCGATGGGATAGTTTGCAGCGCTATAAAGTTGGTGCCTGGAAAACTAGAGGAACTGCCGGAGGAAGACTGGGATATGGTGATGGATATTGGGCTTAAGGGCTATTTTCTATGTGCGCAGGCAGCAGGACGTGTGATGTTAGAAAAAGGTAGCGGGTCGATTGTATTTGTCTCATCCATAGGTGGTGTGCAGGCATATAATGGTGCTGGAGCTTATAGTGTTTGCAAAGCCGGTGCCATAATGCTGGGTCAGTTGATCGGAGTCGAATGGGGAGGTAGAGGTGTACGTGGTAATACAGTATGTCCGGGTCAGGTGCGTACTCCAATGACAGAAGCTATGTTTAAGGATCCTGAGATTGCGGCTGGTCGAGCTGCAGTGGTGCCAATGGGTAGGGTGGGGGAACCCGAGGAAATTGCTGAAGCGAATATTTTTCTTTTGTCTGACCGTGCAAGCTATATCAATGCGGATTTTATGCAAGTAGATGGCGGACAGGCAGAAAGTAAAATGATGCATACTCCTGGGCGTAATTGGGGTGGAAAAAAAATGAACTATAGTACAAGTACAGTTCCAAATATAACAAACAAACAAAAGGAGGATGGCTAAGATGTCTCGTTTCAGCGATAAAGTAGCTATTATCACAGGCGGCGCCAGCGGCATTGGAAAGAAAACGGCTGAGATGTTTGTAGAACAGGGTGGAAAGGTGTTAATAGGCGATATCGATGAGGATGCAGGGAAAATCGTATCTTTGGAGATAGCCAAGAAATTCGGGAAGGATAGTGTTAGTTATATATACTTGGATGTATCAAATCCTGAACACTGCAAATCTGCGGTTGATTTTGCTATTTCTGAGTTTGGTAGCATTAACTGTTTACTTAATAGTGCTATCAAAATGGCTCCGGGCATGTTGAAAGATTTATCTCTCAAAGATTGGAACACTATGGTCAATATTGGTTTGACCGGTACCTTTTTGATGACGCAGGCAGCTGGGCGATGGATGATAGAAAACAAAACACCAGGTTCTATCGTGAATATGTCTTCTATTGGTGGACGACAGCCCTACGGAATGTCAGGAGCTTACTCCACTGTCAAAGCAGCAGTTATTATGCTGGCTGAACATTTTGGTATTGAATGGGGGGGGCATAATGTCAGAGTAAATTCGATATGTGCTGGACATACGGAAACCCCTTTGACAGCCTATTTGAAAGACCCTGAAATAAAAAAAGGGAGGAGCGAAGTCACTCCATTACAGCGTGTCGCCCAGCCAATTGATATCGCGAATGGAATCCTCTTTCTATTTTCTGAGGAGGCAGATTATATTACTGCTACGGCGATTGACATTGATGGCGGTATAACGAAGAGTGTGATGAACCATATGCCCGGTCGTAAATGGAAATAGATGAGCCGATAGTACTTTTGATAACTACTATTAAATACTTTTTCTCTTCTCCAATTCTTGAAATGGACCCTAATTTTTATTAGTTTTATGGCATCTTATATTTATAGGAAGTTTTATGGGCTTTTCTTTATTTAATTTGCCTACGTGGCGGGAGGGCTTTGGCGGGACCTTGGGTCAATATATGGCCGAATTAAGAGATACGGTGGTGCTGGCAGACGAATATGGGTGGAAGCGCGCGCTTACTACAGAGCATCATTTTCACTATTACGGTGGAGCCGTCCCAAATCCCGCGGTTGTTCTGTCAAATTGGGCTAGTGTAACCCAAAATATCAGATTAGGGGCCTGTGTATCTTTGATACAGTTGCGTAATCCATTAATGGTTGCCGAAGACTACGCTCTTCTGGACCAAGTTTCTGATGGTAGATGTGACATGGGTGTAGCAAGGGGGTTTGTACCTCATGAGTTTGATACGTTTGAGGTAGACCCCTCAGAGACTGCCGAAAGAATTTCAGAAAGTCTCGATATTTGTAGTAAGTTTTGGGCAGGTGAGACCTTTGCTCACAAAGGAAAGTTTTTTCAGTTTGATAAGTTGGAGTCGTGGCCACCGGCCGTAAATGGTTCACTACCTATTTGGAATGCAGCATCTAATTCACTTGAAAGTTTTAAGAATGCAGCAGCCAAGGGGTATTTTTTAATGATGAACCAATATCCTATGAGTTTTGAATCTCTTTCGGATAAATTCTCTGTTTATTGTGATGAATGGGAGCAAACGGGAAGAAAAGTCTCTGAAAGAAAGGCACTTATAAACTTTATGGCATATATGGCTGATACGGAGGAGCAAGCTATAGAAGCGGCTAAGGGACCCCTTCAGGAACATGCGGGGGCATTTGGAAAGTTACTCAAAGGAGATCAATGGGACAAAAATTATGCTAGTGATATTTCTGTATTGCTTCGGATGTGTGAAGGCGATGACTGGAAGGATGTCTTTCGTAAAAGGACCTTAATCTGTACCCCTGAGCAAGCGGTTGAGAGAATTCAAAAGTATATAGATATAGGGTTTAGTGAGATTTCTTTTATACTTCGCTTTGGAAGTATTTCTCATAAAGAGAGCCAGCTTACTATGAGGCGGTTATCTGAAGAAGTATTTCCTAAATTGAAATTTTGATTTTTTTTATGCAAATTTGGAAATCTTGCGGCTTAGCCAATTAGAAACCAATTTATCAGCTAAGCCACAAAGTATTTATGCCTGGGGAGGCGTATACTTTACCCCTTTAGCTGCCTCTCTTACTCTCGAGATGTCCACCGATTCAAGGATCACCAAGTCGCTGACTACTCCAGCAGCTCTTGCTGTTAAAGAAACTGCGGCAACTTTCTCAAAAGTGTCTGACTCAACGGTTAGGATAAAATCATAAAGGCCTCTAGTAACTTCCATGTTCAGAAATTTAGCGCCAACACTATTGCAGGTCTCTTCTACCGCTGTGGTTCGGTCACTGTCATTTCCTAGCAGTCCCTTAACAGCCTCGTTGGAATAAGTACCTAAACCGATATACTTTACCATTTTGTCCTCCAAGTATAAAAATATTAATTATAAATCTACTGGTGTATATTCGCCGATAAGCTTTGGCCTTTCTAGAAAGAGGCTGGTATCATTGAGTCTCTCTTGCACTCTCGGGTCAGAATCAAATTTCTCAAAAGAATCTCGGTCTGGAGCTTCGAATACAACAATGCAGTGGTTAGGGTCTTCATTATCTCTTAAAATTCTTATTGCGCTAACACCATGGTCTTCCTGTACTTCTTTTCTAACAGTTCCTGGTTTAAAAACTTCAAACCACTTGTTGTAGTCAACTAGTTTATGTTCAACGTGAAATCCTGGCATATTTTCCTCCAGTCTATAGGTTTATATATTTGAGCTTGTTTTTAATTATATATCGGATCATTACATTAATATTAGAATTATTTTATGTAAATATTAAACATAAAGGTTAACTAGAGAGTATAGTTTTTAAAAAAATTGAGGTTTATTAATGGTACCACAAAAAATTTTTTATGCTTTTACATTAGTATTTGCACTGATTATGTCGTCCCAAGTTAAAGCTGGTGAAAAAATAAAGAAAAACTATCTTGGAAAGGCTCCGATGTATCAAATGATTCAGTCAGGTGCTAAGGCCAATATTATTTTCTTCAATGGTGGCCCTGGTTGGTGGGGAAACCTCAGATCTAAAAACTTTTTGATCAGAGAGCGTGAGAGTTTTTTTTCAAAAGGTTTAAATGTGTTTTTGTTTCCGAATAAGAAGAAAAAATACAAAATGACTTACGATGACAGATTGGAGGACGACCATATTGATAGAATTAGAAAACTAGTTCAGGACATTAGGACGCAGAATGATTTGCCAGTATTTTTGGCAGGTATTAGTCGAGGAGCTGTTTCTGTGGGGAAATTTATATCTCAATATGGAAATGAAGTTGATGGGGCGGTTTTGTTGTCTGGTATTTATTATAATACTGAGATAACCAAAAGAAATGCATACTCAATGCAGGAAGTCATAGGCTCATCTGTGCCCACTAATGTGTTAGTTGTTCACCACGAAGAGGATTGTTGCAAAGTTTGCGATCCCGCTAGTGCGAGGCAGTTTTATGAAGAATTAAAAATAAAGAACAAGGTATTAAATATAGTATCGGGGGGCGGTTCCTCTGGAAGTTGCCACGGTCCATTTCATCACCACGGATTTGAGGGAGTGGAGAAAATAGTTGTTGAGGGGATGGTCTCTTGGGTAACGAGTAAAAAGTAAAATAAAGTAGTTTCGGTAATTTACGGTTGCCGGCTCTTGGGTATTGTTGAGGAAAATAGGGTGTGAAGGTTGATTTATTTATAATTTATATTTGTTGTTTTTTGCTTTGGCATTTGGAGGCTTTGGCTCACGGTGGAGGCTTAAATAAGGAAGGGTGCCACAACAATAGAAAAACTGGTGATTATCACTGTCATAGAGAAAAAAAAAGTTCTATTGATGAGGTAAGTTCAAAGAAGCAAGAATTTATCGTGGGTAGTGCTTCCGTGACAGATGGGGATACCATTCGTATTGGAAAAATACGGATCAGGCTCTACGGCATTGATGCTCCAGAAAGTAGTCAAAAATGCAAAATAGATGGAAAGGAATGGGGGTGCGGCAGTGAAGCAACCCAGGCACTTATTAAAATTATTGGTCAAAAAGTGGTTTCATGTAACAGAAAGGGTGTGGATCGCTATAAACGTGTTATTGGGGTCTGTAGAGTGGATACAATAGATCTTAATGCATGGATGGTTATTAATGGATGGGCAGTCGCGTATAGGCGTTACTCCAGAGATTATGTTTTGGATGAACAAAAAGCCAAGGAAAGCAAAAAAGGTATATGGCAGGGTCACTTTACAATGCCTTGGATTTGGAGGAGGCGATAACAACTAAAAATATAAAACTTGGTTGTTTGCCATTTTAATCTTCAAAACTAGTTCTCCTTAGTTGACGTTAGCTGGCAAATAAGAAAACATATAGAATTGGTTACTAGCTATTTAATAGTATTTTTATCCGGAGGTTAGAATGAAGGCTATAATACTGCCCGAATATGGTGCACCTGACGTGCTTAGGTTCGAGGAAGTCGAAACACCTGTGCCAAAGCAGGGCGAAGTCCTGATAAAAGTACATAATGTATCTGTTGGGACTACACTGGATATTATTCTCCGTCAGGGAAATTACCCCATGAAGCCCCCCTTACCCCATATTATGGGTACGGACCCAGTCGGGGAGATTGCAGGGTTAGGTGAAGGCGTAACAAATCATAAAATTGGAGATAGAGTAGGCGTGCACTATTTAATGTACGGTAAAAACAGTATCCAAGGCGAGGAGGCAGATGATCCAGATTTCTACCGTGTTGTAGGAATTCACTGTTGGGGCGGTTATGCAGAGTATTTAACCATGCCAGCAAATAATGTATTTAAGATTCCTGATAAACTAAGTTATCCGGAAGCAACAGTCATTCTCAGACATTTACCGACCGCGAGACATCTATTATCTTCCAAAGCTCAACTGAGAGAGGATGAGTGGGTTCTGGTTATGGGTGCAACTGGTGGTCTTGGAAGTTGCTGTATCCAGGCGGCAAAAAAAATAGGGGCAAAAGTCATTGCTGCTGCTGGAGCTGACGATAGGGTGAGCATGGCTATTGAAACTTTTGGAGCAGACTATGGAGTGAACTATAGGAGCCAAAACCTACCGGAAGAAGTGAAGAAAATTACAGATGGCCACGGGGCAGATGTGGTAACCGATAATATTGGTGATCCGGAGCTTTGGCAGGCTGGTATGGCTAGTTTGGCTTCAATGGGTAGAATGGTAACAGCAGGCGCACATGCAGGAAATGAAGTTAAGATAAATCTGAGGAGTCTTTATCTTGGGAGGCAGCGAATAATTGGAAGTCCAGGCTGTAACTTTTCGGACTCAGAATGGGCATTACAAGCGGCTTCGGACGGTACTATTGTTCCCCCTCATATTCATAAAATATTTCCTTTGCACGAGGCCTCCGCAGCACATGAGTTAGTAGAACAAAGAGGTTTCGCAGGAAAGATACTGCTTGATCCAATTCAATCAGCAGATGAGCCCACAAGTTGAGTTTTAATACTATTTCTAAATGAGGGAGGTACAAATGACTATTAATTATACGGATTTCTCGGGAAAATCTGTACTTGTAACCGGTGGAAACAGCGGAATAGGTGCGGTAACAGCCACACTTTTTGAGGAACTTGGGGCAAAGGTAGCAGTAGCCGATATAAACACTCATAATGAATCTGGTGGAGCTGGAGACAAAAACAATATTATTGTTGGAGATGTATCCAAGGAATCCGATGCCGAAAACATTATAGATAGTGCTAATGAAATGCTGTCCGGTATCGATGTTGTCGTAAACTCCGCCGGGATTGTAGATGAAATAAAACCTGCCGTTGAGCGCTCAATTGAAGTATGGCAAAGAATAATTGATGTAAATTTTAGGGGTACTTTTCTTATTTCCCGGACAGCAGCTCGATATATGATGGAGCAAAGAGGAGGCTCAATCATAAATATTGCTTCTGTTAATGGCCCGGGTGGTTGGCCCCGCCGCACTGCATATGGGCCTTCAAAGGCCAGTATTATAGCCCTAACCAAGGAACTTGCATGTGAATGGGGCAGTGCGGGTATTAGAGTAAATGCGGTCGGTCCAGCCTATATTACGACCCCGATGGTAGAGGGACTAATTAAAGAAGACAAAATTGACGTTGAGAGACTTTGTAAAAGAACTCCATTAAATCGCCTTGGGGGGCCAGAGGAAGTAGCGCGGGCAATTGTTTTTTTAGCCTCTGACTGGGCTTCCTACATTACTGGTGAAACACTATTTGTTGATGGTGGATGGATGGCTTATGGCGGGGCCGGTGACGTAAAAACATTTTAGGTTTTAGAGTAAATAATTTACCCAACGTAATTATTAGTATTATCAGTAAATAATATATGTTAACTCATGTGATTTTTGATATGGATGGAACTCTTTTGGACACGGAGCGGTGTTATTTTACAGCTTTAATGGAGATTGCGAGTAGTTATGGTTTAGATGATTTAGAAGATGCATTTCGCTCTTCTATTGGACTTAGGGGTGAGCAATCATGGAAAATTATAGATACAGCAATTAATAGTCGAATAGATACAGAGGATTTTATTTCTCAGGCTCGAAAACGCGCAATTGAGTTAACTTCAGATAGAATGCTTGTTAAGCCAGGAGTACTAGAGGTACTTACTTTGTTGAAAAAACAGAAATTTCCCATGGCGGTTGCTACGTCAAGCAATACTCAAACTGCTAAAGGACGGTTAGGTGATCAATCTTTGTTATCATACTTTGATGTAGTTGTTGGTGGAGATTTGGTGGATAATGCAAAGCCAGATCCCAAAATATATGAATTAGCAGCCCAAAAACTTGGAGCTATTCCACCTCACTGCATAGCTTTTGAGGATAGTGGTCCTGGTGTTTTATCTTCAGTTGCCGCAGGTTGTTTTACCATTTACGTGCCCGATATAAATCCTATTCCAAAAAATATAGAAAAAAAATGCCAATACGTGGCGTCAAGTATAAGTGTTGGGTTAAGAGAGATTTTACCTAATTTATTTGACTAATTTTTCTAATAAATTAGCATTTCCAAATTAATTTTGGGGTGAACATAAATGGTAGCTAATAGTATGAAATTTGGTTTGTTTGGCGGCCCACAGACCCATATAGGTAATTTGGGGCCAGAGACTGGTATAACTTATCATGAGTATGGTGAATATATAGCTGAAGCCGAAAAATTGGGTTTCTCTAGTTCGTGGCTTTTTGAACACCATTTTTCCGGCTTTGGTCAGCCGTCGTGTTCACTCAACCTGTTGTGTTATTTTTCCGGAATAACAAGTAAAATTCGTCTGGGCAGTGCCGTTTTAGTCATACCATGGCATAATCCTATTCTAGTCGCAGAACAAATTGGGACACTCGATGTAGTTAGCAATGGTAGATATGATTTTGGGGTCGGGCGAGGTTATAGGGACAATGAGTTTAAGGGCTTTGGTATCGACTCTGGGGATGCTGGCTCTATTTATGAGGAGTCAATGAATCTGATCTTAAAAGCATGGAGTGAGAAAGAACGTTGGTCTTATAAAAGTGATAGATGGGAATTCAATGATATTTTGATAGAACCAAGGCCAGTGCAACAGCCCCATCCACCTTTATGGCAAGGAGCGGGTAGCCAGGAATCAATCCGTCGTGCAGCTGAACAAGGTTATGGATTGTTACTGGATCAGATTTTATCTTTTGACGAGATTGGGGAGAGAGTAAAGTATTACAAAGAAGTTGTGGAGAGTTTGGGTAAAGAGTTTGATCCCTATTCTATCGGAGTGACGAGAGGTTTTATGCCCGCTAGTAATGAAAAAGAACGTCGTTCTGCCCATCAAATTAGGAATCAATTTATCGGTACGGTAAGAGTTCTTAGTGCACAAAATAATAAAAAGCGTGGCACTCATAATATTGTTGGTGAAGTTAAAGATGAGACAGAAGTCTCTGAAAAGGGAGCAATAATTGGTAATAGTGACGAGATGATCGAGCGTATACAAAAACTTTATGATTACGGTGTTCGAAATATTTTATTTCATGACTTAACCGCATCAAAAACTGGTCTTCAAAACTTTGCATCAAATGTAATGCCGAAGTTTTTAAGCAACGATTAATTTGGTTTGTTTAATGCCTGCCATATTCGTGGAGCCGTAGCGGGTAGTTCAAAGTTCTCTACTCCTGCTCTATTCAGAGCGTCAATAACAGCCGAATATGTGGAGGGTAAGGCCCCCGCTACACCAGATTCTCCAGCACCTTTCACTCCCAGGGGATTAGTTGTGCAAGGTACGGGGTGGTTTTCTACGGTTAAAAATGGTATTTCATCTGCTCTAGGCATAGGGTAGTCCATAAAACTCCCCGTTAGTAATTGGCCTGTATTATCGTAAATAACCTTCTCGCCCAGTATCTGCCCTAATCCCTGAACAATACCCCCATGAATTTGCCCTTCAACAACTGTTTCTTGTAGAATGTTCCCTACGTCATCGACAGCTACATAGTTTACTATCTCTAATTGGCCAGTTTCTGGATCAATTTCTATTTCAGCTACATGACATCCATTAGGAAAGCTCATGCCTGGTGAAATAAATTCACGAGTAATCTCGAGGCAGTTAGCGTCTATACCAGCTTTGCTTGCTGCTTCGGGAAGGTCTAATAGTTTAATCTCTAAGTCTGTGCCTGATACAGTAAATTTTCCAAGACCATAGTCTACATCTTCTGCGCTGGCTTCTAATATAGTTCCCGTCAACTCGCGCCCTTTTTCGATTAATTCATCACAGGCAAGAGTTGATGCGCTCCCTGCCATCATCAATGAACGAGATGCCACTGCCGGCGTAAGTCCAGGGGTTTCTGAACTGTCGCCTTCAACCAGAATTACATCCGAAATATCTATATTAAGATGGTTAGCAATCAAGTTTGTGTATGTTGTTAGATGACTTTGCCCCATTTCTTGAACACCCAGCCTAAGCACGACCTTACCTTTTTCAACACTGACCTGAGCCGGTTCGTTTAATATTCCTCCGGCTATTTCAAGAAAATAACAAATTCCAATTCCTCTTAGTTTCCCAGATTGCATACTTTTGGCTAGCCTGTTCTCGAACCCCGACCATTCAGATATTTTTAGGGCTTTATTCAGTAATGCCTCAAAATCTCCTGAGTCATAAATTTGGTCCACTGGGGTCTGGTAAGGCATCGCCTCTTTTGGTATCAAATTTTGACGCCGTATCTCTGGCCTTGCGATGCCAATCTTTTTGGCTCCAAGGTCAAGGAGTTGTTCCACAATTATAATTGCCTCGGGTCTTCCTGCTCCACGGTAGGGGCCCAAAGGGGCGCTATTTGTGAATATCATTTGTATATCGACCTTAATTATCGGGATTGTGTAAGCACTTGATAAACAATTTTTTGTATTATTTATAGCGAACACAGCACCGTATGTTGAAATATAGGCCCCCATGCCAACTTTTCCATGAAATTTTAATGCCAGAATTTTACCCTTTTCGTCAAATGCCATGCTGGCATGAAGCAGTCCATCTCTTCCAGCAGTATCAGTTTGGAAACTCTCCAGTCTTGAATTTTTCCATTTAACAGGTCTTCTTAAGGCTCTAGCAGCAAATAAAATTGCAGCGTATTCGGAATATGGTTGAGATTTCATTCCAAATCCGCCACCCACGTCATAAGTAATTACCCGAAGGTTTTCTGGAGAAGTATCAAAGACATGTTCTGCTAAAATTTTCGAAACCAAATTTACTCCTTGTGTGCCCGCTATAAGAGTAAATTTAGCTGTTTTCTCATCCCATTGACCTATACCGGCTCTGGGTTCCATACAGGTAGGTGCAAGTCTCGCATCACTGAGTGTTGTCTCTACGATATGGCTCGCTTTGGAGAATGCCTTATCGATGTCGGTGTCATCGCCAAAACTCCAGTCTAATACAATATTTTCAGGTGCGTGATCGTGAATAATAGCGGAGTTCTCAGAACATGCACTTTCTATGGTGGGCGATGCAGGGAGAGTTTTAATATTTAATTCAATTAGCTCAGACGCTTCTTGACACTGTTCATAAGTTTCAGAAATAATTATGGCTATGGGTTCCCCAATATATCTGACCCGTTTTCCAGCTAGCACGGGTATGGGGGCATGAGCCATTGGCTTGCCATCTTTTCCGTTAAGAGAAACAATTGGCGGAACGGAACCAATTTTTTCTTTTTCCAGATCTTCAGCGGTAAAAATTGCCGATACACCGGTTACCTTAGAAGCATCACTAGTCTTTATACTGATTATTTCGCCGTGTCCTACCGGCGAGCGCAGAAAAGACGCATAAAGTTGATTTTCGGCATTTATATCGTCCGAAAAAGATGCGCTCCCTGTAACTAGGGGAACGTCCTCACTCCTGAATTTACCGTCTTTCCTACCGAACCGCATTGTTGCTTGATTAGTCACGCCGTTACCCTTTTGTAAAGAGCTTGGTAAACATATAGAGAATACTATAAAATTTTAGATTACTAAAACTAATTAATAACATTTAGTTTAGATTTGTTATGATAAACTGAATATTGACAGTAAGTTGCAGTGCCACTATTTTTTCTAAGTAAAACAATATCTTGGACTTCATAGGAAATGGTATTCTAAAGGGGGGCGTTCTTGGATCATAACCCATATTTAAAATCAAAAAAGACTGATGTGTCTTATCAAGAACCTTTGCAGGGTAGTATTGAAAGGCCAGCAGACATAGTTAATATTGAGTATCAGACGCGCAAGTCTTCCCCAAGTGATTATGAAAATCATTTAGGGACAGCTCTGGAAAATATTTTTGGTGCGGGTGTAACTGAGCTAGGTGATATAGTTGATCAATTAAATGCTATGAAGGTTGCTGGGCCTGGGGGTGAAGTTTGGACTGAGCAACTTTTTTGTTCTGAAATGGAGAGGTTAGGGGAGTAGGGGTGTAAAATGGTTACAACCTCGGATACAGCGGATAAAGTTGAAAATCTGTTAAATAACGGTCTGCGGAATTTGTGGTACCCTGTGGTGCCCAGTTGGCGTTTGACGGAAGAGCCTTTGGGAATCACCAGGCTCAATACTAATATTGTTATTTGGAGAGATAAGGACAATATTGTTCATGCGTTGGAAGATCGTTGTCCGCATAGGGGTGCTCGCCTGTCTCAAGGCTGGAATTTGGGAGATAGATTAGCATGTTGGTATCATGGAATTGAGATTAATGGGGAAGGGGTTGTAAAAAATGTGCCAGCAACTGATAAAATTTCAATAGAGGGTAAAAAATGCATCAATTCATTTCCAGTCAAAGAGCTACATGGGGCAATATTTTTATATTTTGGAGATGAGGCCCACCCGGAACCCTGCACTATAGAGCTGCCAGAAGAGTTAACTAGTTCTGATTATAGCAATTTTCTTTGCACCGCTATGTGGAAGTGTAATTACCGTTATGCAATTGATAATGTGATGGACCCTATGCACGGAGCTTATTTGCATGCTAAATCCCACTCGATGGCAAAGGGAGATAAAACGGCTAGTATGAAGATTAGAGAGACGAATCAAGGTTTGGTATTTGAGAAAGACGGTCAAAGGGATGTCAATTTTGATTGGGTTGAAATCGGGAATACAGGTACTTGTTGGATGAGATTATCTATTCCTTATAGAGAAAATGCTGGACCAGGGGGCGTATTTTTTATTGTGGGTTTTGCTACGCCCATCGATGAAAATCATACTCAGGTATTTTTTTGGAGGATACGCAAGGTTTCTGGCTGGCAGAGAAATGTCTGGCGTTTTATGTATCGTAATAGACTTGAGGCGCTTCACTGGGCTGTTCTTGAACAAGATAGGTTGGTGTTGGAGGCGATGCAGGGAAATGCAAGAGAGCAAGAAATTTTATATGAACATGATATGGGGTTGTCTAGAGTGCGAAGAGATATGAAAAAAGCTGCAGAGAGGCAGTTGAGTGAGTTGGCCAGTATTACGAACTAAATTAATTTATCAAAAAGTTCCGTTTTTTAATATTTCGAGACAGTATGTTGAGTTAGGTAATTAATGTCGCAAAGTATCAGTTTACACAAAAAAAGTATATTGGTAACGGGGGGCGCGAGAGGATTAGGTAAGGCTTTTGCATCTAGTTTAGTTGAAGCGGGGGCCAAGGTCGCCATCGCTGATATCTTGGTTGAAGAGGGAAATGCTACTGCTAATTCCATAGGTGCTCAATTTTTTGAGGTAGATATAACTGATCCTAGTGGGGTGACCAGGTGTATTGAGGAAGTTATAAAACGGTTGGGCGGTATCGATGGTTTGGTTAATAACGCGGCAATTGCGACGGGTATTGGTGGACCCAGAATGACTGATATAGAGGTTGAAGTTTGGGATAAAGTAATGAATGTTAATGTACGGGGAACTTGGTTGGTCACTAAGGCCTCAGTGCCTCATTTAGCCAAGTGTGGTAACGGAAAAATCTTGAATTTGGCTTCCGATACTGCACTTTGGGGTGCAACTAATTTGATGCATTATGTGGCTAGCAAGGGTGCCGTTGTTGCAATGACTAGATCCATGGCTAATGAGTTGGGCGAAAAAGGTATTTCCGTTAATTGTATAGCACCGGGACTTACCGAAGTGGAGGCTACAGAATATGTGCCAGAGGAGAGGAAACAGTTATATCGAGAGAATAGGTCATTAAAAAGAACACAGATGCCAAGTGACATAACTGGCAGTGTTATATTTTTTATGTCAGATGCTTCGGACTTTATTACAGGGCAGTGTTTGCCAGTAAATGGTGGTTTTGTAATGAATTAAAGAGGTTACAGTAATAGGGGAGTTTGATATGGATAAACAAATAAAAACGGATGCGGCTTCAACCTGGGAAAGGCCCGAGGACAAAAAGTTTGATGAGTGGATGACTACTAGGGTAGCTCGCTTTGAAAGTCGAACTTATGATTGGGATGCTTTGAAGTTTCAAGCAGATTATGACTCTAAATATGCCAGGGCCCAATGCAGATATGTGGGTACGGGGGGCACTGGAATTTCAAATGATGAAAATGTAGTACCTGCTGGAAACTTTACCTTCTCCACAATGGTATTGCCTTCTGGCTGCGAGGGGCCGCCTCATCTTCACGTTGATGTAGAGGAGGTATTTTTTATGCTTAAGGGTAAAATTAAGGTGACTATTGAGGAAGGCGAAGATTATTTTGAGACCATCTTGAATGAGAGAGATTTAATCTCTGTACCTCCAGGATTTTATCGTGGCCTATACAATATTGGTCAGGAGGAGGCATTAATGCTCGTTATGCTTGGAAATAAAAAGCCTGTTACCCCTACCTATCCACCCGATCATCCATTAGCCAGTGTAAAAAGGCCCACGAAGTAGCTCATATAAGTGAGGATAAGCAAGTTTACTATATCTCTTTAATATTAAGTAGGTGCCGATGATATGTCATTAAGATTAGGATTTTCATTGCTTGTTGCTTTATTTTTGCCTCCTTCCTTATGGGCTGCTGAGTGCGCCGGGGTAAATTATCCAGATAAAGATAGTGAGTTTGGTATTGAATTAAAATTAAATGGTCTTGGGTTGCGTGAGGCTACAGTATTTGCCGTGGATGTTTATGTTGCTGCACTTTACGTTGAAAAGAAATCTTTGGATGGAAGTGCTATTATTAATTCAGAGGGACCAAAAAAACTAATTCTCAAGTTTGTTAGGGAAGTGCCAAAAAAGGACATTTCTGATGCATGGTCAGAAGGGTTTAGCAAGACAACAGGTGGTAAGATAGAAAAACTAGGTAAAAGAATTGCCGAATTGAATGGTTGGATGGACGATATGCGTATTGGCAGCGTAATAACATTTATTATCCAAGATTCCTCGGAATTATCTCAACTTATTGTAGAGATAGACGGAAATAGGAAAGGCACTATTAAAGGCAGAGATTTTGTAAGGCCATTTCTGTCAATTTGGCTAGGCAAAGATCCACCCAATCCAGGTTTAAAGGCAGGATTACTTGGAGGGAGTTGTGGTTAGGGTGATCGAAAATAATTGGTGTCTCTGTTTTGACAAGAAGAAAGTAAGAGTATTCGGAACTTATAATATAAGTGACAAATAGTGATGTGGGTAGATAATCGTTTTCCTTTGCAATTTATTACAAATGGTAAACAGAAAATTTCATATAGGTCATCCCAAAAACTAGATAATAATAAACCCCTTATTATTTTGCTTCATGGTATAGGCTCTGGGTCTGGTTCTTGGGCTCCGATGATGTCTCTTTTGGAAAAAAAATATTATACAATAGCTTGGGATGCACCAGGTTATAATGAGTCAACACATCTAACAAAATCAAGTCCTCAGAGTATTGATTATTCACAGGTATTATCCGACTTTACTACACTTTTAAACCTCCAACCTTACGCAGTGATAGGTCATTCTTTAGGAGCGTTAATGGCAGTTTGCTATGCCGTTAACCATTTTCCAAATTTGCCAAAACTTATATTAGCCAATCCAGCAAATGGTTATGGTGGTGCAAAAGAGGAAATTAGAGAGACAAAGCTTACTGCTCGCTTGAGTATGTTAAGGGAGTTAGGGATACAAAAAATGGCTATTGAGAGATCTTCTGCATTATTATCGCCAACAGCGTCTTCTGAAGCTTTAGCGTTGGTTGAGTGGAATATGAATAAGGTAACAAAAAAGGGCTATGAGCAAGCGGCCCGTACTTTGGCGAACGGAGATATAATTGGAATAGGGGGTAAATATAAAGGAGAAGTCCATATTATTAGCAGTAGCAGAGATAATGTTACTCCAGCTACAACAGCCAAAAAAATTGCGAAATCTTTTGAAGGTAGTAGTTTAGAAATACTGCCAGGGTTAGGTCATGCTTCGTATGTTGAGGATGCGGATATCTTCTCCAAATCTGTATTAAAATTTATAGAGAACAATTAGATAGTTGAGGTGTTAAATGCATGTAGATCTCTCCAATAAAACCGCTGTAATAACAGGAGGAAGTTCAGGTATAGGTCTAGCAGCTGCTGAGTTGTTTTTGGAAGCGGATGCTAATGTAGCTATATGTGGACGAGATACCACTAAATTAGATGAGGTGAAAAATAAATTGGTTGGGGTCCATGATGAGAAGCGTATATTGAGCTGCAGTTGTGACGTTCTTAATAGAGACGAAGTTGAGGATTTTGTATCTGAAGTGGGGAAAAAATTTGGTGGTGTAGATATGCTAATAAATAATGCGGGGCAGGCGCGGGTATCTACCTTTTCGAGTACTACAGAGGAAGATTGGAGGGAGGAATTAGAGCTAAAGTTCTTCAGTATCATTCATTGTAGTAAAGCTTTTCTTCAACTACTAGAAAAGTCAACTATTGGATCCATTGTTTGTACTGGTTCTCTTTTAGCGAAACAGCCAGAACCTCACCTATTGGCTACTTCTGCGGCTAGGGCTGGGCAATTATCATTAGTTCATGGCATGGCTAAAGAATTGGCTGATAAGAATATTCGAGTGAATACAGTCTTAGTTGGTCAGGTGGAATCTGATCAATGGCGGAAACGCTTTGAGGCGTTGGAAGACAAACAAATAAGTTGGGAAAAATACAAGTCCGATATTGCTGTGAAAGCTGGTGTTCCACTTGGCAGAATGGGTACTCCAAGAGAAGCTGCCACAGCAATCTTTTTCTTGGCTACACCTATGTCTTCCTTTACCACTGGTTCAACTATTGATGTTTCAGGGGGGTTAGCACGTCATGTCGGCTAAGATTACTGTAGGAGAGCAATTAGCTATATTGCTTGAGAAGGTTGGCGTGAAAAGTGCTTTTGGAGTTATATCCATTCATAACATGCCATTTCTGGATGCGATAGGACGGCGAGATAATATTGAATTTATCTCTGCTCGCGGGGAAGCTGGGGCACTTAACATGGCTGATGGTTGTGCTAGGGCTTCTGGAAAGCTAGGCGTAGCCTTTACAAGTACTGGCACTGGAGCTGGTAATGCGGCAGGGGCTCTTGTTGAAGCCTTGGTAGCCGGGACACCACTTCTTCATATTACTGGACAAGTGGAGCTGCCGTTTTTGGGCAGAAACTGTGGCTATATACATGAAACAAGAGATCAACTGTCAATGCTTAGGGCTGTATCTAAGTCAGCCTATTCCATAGAAACGGAAGCATCTGCATTAGGTGTTTTTAGAAAGGCAATAAGAGAAGCCCTAACAGCTCCCATGGGCCCTGTAAGCGTCGAAGTACCAATTGATATTCAACATGGACTAGTTGAAAGTGGCAAAATTGAGCCCATGCAAGTTAATGATATCCTTCCGAACGACGAGGATATTGAAGAATTAGCTTCAATGTTGGAGAAGGCCAAGCGGCCTTTACTTTGGATTGGCGGCGGAGCTCGTCATGCCCAGGTAGAGGTACAAAAACTAGCCGGGATGGGGTTTGGCGTTGTGACTAGTATTCAGGGTAGAGGTGTTGTCCCAGAGGGCGACGATTGCTCACTTGGTGCTTATAATCTTTACCCAAACATTGAAGAATTTTATCAGACTTGTGACGCCATGCTTGTGGTAGGATCACGATTAAGGGGTAATGAGACGCTAAAATATAAATTAAAACTCCCCTCACCTCTCTACCAAGTAGATGTTGACCCCACATTATCTAAGAGACCATATCAGCCTGAAAAAACAGTTATTGGAGATAGTAAATTAGTATTATCCAAGCTAGCAGCTAAGTTAGGTAATCGTATGAATATCGACGAGAACTTTTGGAGTGAAATAAAAAAAGCTCGTCAAATTAGTATGGAACATCTTACTAAAAATTTTATTCAACCATATGAGAACCTGGTTAGTGCAATCCAAGCTAGTAACGGTGGGGATTTTGTTTGGGTCCGTGATGTTACAATCTCTAACAGTACTTGGGGTAATAGGGCTATTCACATTCAGAGTCCAAAGGATGGTCTTCATGCGGTTGGCGGTGGTATCGGGCAAGGTCTTCAAATGGCCATTGGTGCCGCAATGGCTGATCGAGGGCGAAAGGTGGTGTGTTTGGTAGGTGATGGAGGGCTACAATTAAATATAGGTGAAATGCTTACTGCTTCTGAGGAAAATGCCAATATTACAATGATTTTAATGAATAGCCGTGATTATGAGGTCATAAAAAATATTCAAGATGCGGCGTTTGAAGGTAGAAAATTCTTTGCAGATATCAAATCTCCCGAATTTGGGGCCCTGGCTGAGAGTTTTGGTTGGTCCTACCTAAACTTAAATGATATTAGTAATTCTAGTCAGGTAATTTCTGAGGCCATATCAATAGATGGTCCATCATTAGTTGAAGTAGATATGCAGTCAATTGGCTCCTATGCAAAGCCATTCGGAGGGCCGCCGACAAGGTAACTTTAATAGAAAGTCATTAGTGTATGGGTGAAAATATCCTTATGATAGGTCTTGGTGCAATTGGTTCGGAAGTCCTGCGCCAATTAGATGACAATAATGATATACTGATAAGACAAATTTTAGTTAGGCCCAGTAGCAATACCCAACCGTGTTTGGATATTGATCAAAAACTAGATTTAATCTCAAGTATTGATGAATTAGGTTTTGTTCCAGATTTTGTTTTGGAGTGCGCTGGGCACCACGCTGTGTCGGAATATGCACCTCACTTTTTAAAAGAGGGCATAGATTTCGGGGTTGTCTCAGTTGGTGCTCTCTCAAAACCAGGTCTTTTGGAGGAATTAGAAAGTTGTGGTGCGAGAGGTAGTGCAAAGTTATGCATTTTATCGGGCGCTTTGGGTGGTGTAGATGCCTTGTCTGCAGCAAGAAACAAAGACCTTATGGTAGTGGAATATGCTTCGAGAAAGCCCCCGGATAGTTGGGTGGGTACACATGCGGAAAA
Organism: Alphaproteobacteria bacterium MarineAlpha3_Bin7; assembly: GCA_002937995.1. Taxonomy (GTDB): domain Bacteria; phylum Pseudomonadota; class Alphaproteobacteria; order Rhodospirillales; family UBA2165. Next base: position 23,174 of record PTLG01000017.1, read on the forward strand.
TATGGTTGATTTAAAAAATATTTCGAAGGAAACCCTATTATTTGAAGGGCTAGCCCGAGAAGCATCTGAATTATACCCCAAAAATGCGAATGTGGCTGCTACCGTTGCGTTGGCGGGTCTTGGGTTTGATAAAACTGCGGTGAAATTATTTGCTGACCCGAATATATCTCATAATATCCATGAGATCTCAGCTAAGGGTAGTTTTGGGGAGATGAGTATACGGATGGTTGGAAATCCGCTTGATGAAAATCCTAAGTCTTCCGCTTTAACAGCCTACTCAGCTGTCCGAGCACTAAAAAACAGAGTTTGTAGCGTAGTAATTTGACTTTTATCAGACGTATAAACAGCTAATTATTGAACCAAGCTTAGTTCGGTTATAGTATATTTTTATGGACAATACGAAAGAATTTGAAGAGCTTGTTACCGCTAACCGTATTTTAGCAAACCAAGGAGTGGTTGATGTGTTTGGCCATATTAGTGTCAGACACCCGCAGAATCCTGAAAGGTTTGTAATGTCGCGATCTAGAGCGCCAGAGTTAGTGGAATTTGATGACCTTATGGAATTTGAATTGGAGGGTGATCCGATTGACGGCCAAGGTAGGACGCCATATGGCGAGAGGTTTATTCACGGTGCTATATTAGAGTCCCGTCCTGAAATAAACGCTGTTATCCATAATCATTCCTATGAAGTATTACCTTTTGGATTAACGGGAACTCCGTTGAGGCCAGTTTTACATACTGCATCGGTATGCGGACCTAATATTCCGGTTTGGGATATTAGGGATAATTTTGGAGATAATACTGATCTGTTGGTTCGAAATATGGAGCAGGGGCGGAATTTAT
>PTLG01000170.1 GCA_002937995.1 Alphaproteobacteria bacterium MarineAlpha3_Bin7
AATACAAAAGCTATGCTGGACTGCCAATGGGATGACTTTAGAATATTTGTTGGAAGTGAGAATCATCTTTTGCAGAATATGGAACATGGTGGCTCAGGTTGTATTTCAGCTACCGCGAATATTAACCCAAGAGGAATTAAAGAACTATGTGATAATTGGGATAAAGAAAATTCTCATGAATTACAAAAATATCTAACTCAGATAAGAAATAGCTTTAGCAATTTTCCATTAATACCCGCTCTAAAATCTTATTTAGCAGGGTATTTAAAAGAAAAAATATGGCTATTACCGCGCCCGCCCCTAACTCCATTATCAAAAAAAGACACAACTCTATTAGCAGAAAACCTTGGAAATATAAATTTTAAATTCTCTAATTAACGTTCTTTAACCTGGGTATTTTGTCTTCACCCATTTACCCGCAGCCTGTTCTTCATAATAATTAAAATCATAGTCATCAGTTGCAAACTTTGACCAATGTTCCGTTATATTTGTTTTTAGTTCGGGAACATTGCCATCAAATACATTAAAACAACGATTAAATTTACCCAAAGTATCTGGCATGCTTGCATCCGTCAGAAACAAAAAATTACTATTATTAGGATTTTCTATTTTATTTGTGAGCCAAATCGGATGGCTGCTGGGCTCATCTTCACCAATCACTCCATGAGGAAGCCAAGAATCGGGTTGCTGGGTCCAAAGTTGTGAGCTCAAGCCATTAATACGCTCAATAGAATCCATTACCACAACGGCTCGCTCACTTGTTTGTATTGTCTTAGTTAGCAGACCTAGCAGCACTTTTTCTAAACTAGATTCTGATGTCTGATAAAAATCTAACCTAGGCATTATAAGCTAACATATTTTCATACATATCTATCGTATTTATTTATCTTCATAATGGTTTTGTACTAGCTTATCCAGCAACCGAACGCCAAATGCCGTGCCACCTTTAGGTACTATTGGGGAGTTTGTTTTTGTCCAAGTTACGCCAGCTATATCTAAATGAGCCCAGCGAGTATCTCCGACAAAGCGCTGCAAAAATTGTGCTGCAGTTATACTTCCGGCACCCCTACCGCCAATATTCTTCATATCTGCAACATCTGAATCTATCATTTTATTATATTCTGCAGATAAGGGAAGGCGCCAAACTAGCTCACCGACTTGTTCACCAGCCTTAGAAAGTCTATCACATAACACGTCATTATTGGAGAACAACCCCGCATATTTGTCAGCCAGGCTGACTATAATTGCACCTGTCAAAGTGGCTAGGTTTATCATCATTTTTGGCTTAAAACGCTTCTTTGTATACCATAATGCATCAGCCAACACTAATCTTCCCTCAGCATCTGTATTTAATACTTCTATTGTCTGACCAGACATAGAAGAAACTATGTCACCAGGCCTTTGAGCATTGCCGCCAGGCATATTTTCCACCAGTCCAACTACACCAACAACATTGACCTTTGCGCGTCTTCCAGCTAAAGCCTTCATCAATCCAACAACCACCCCAGCGCCTCCCATATCCCACTTCATATCCTCCATCCCAGCCGACGGCTTAATAGAAATACCCCCAGTATCAAAGGTAACTCCCTTTCCAATAAATGAAATAGGATTGTCACTTAAAAGAAGTTTTCCCCTATTTTTTGCTTTGCCTCTCCAATGCATAACGACCAATTTTGACTCCCGAACACTCCCTTGTCCTACACCAAGCAAAGCACCCATCCCAAGACGACGCATTTGGTTTTCGCCCATGACCTCCACAGCAATTCCAAGTTTTTCTAATTTTCTTGCCTCCTTAGCTAACGTCTCTGGATACAGTACATTTGGGGGCTCTGACACGAGGTCTCTCGTAAAAAAAACACCTTCAACAATCTTATCTAAATTTCTAAAATGATCCTTTGCCGCCTTGGAACCAATACAAAGAAAGTTTAAATTTTTAATATTTGGCTTTGATTCAGACTTTTGTTTTGTTTTGTATTTATCAAACCGATAGGATCTCAAACGGGCGCCATACGCTATTTCGGCTGCCATCTTTGACGCTGCTATTCCTGAGCCAGCTACATTATCTAAAATTACGTGAACTACGCCACTTTTGGCTCTATTTGTTTTCGAATAGACAGCACCTCCTAATTTCTGAAGTTCTAGCTCTGTGAGCTCTGAGGCTTTACCCAAGCCTATTATAATAACCTCATCGATTCTACTACCAGAAGGTGCAATAATATTTAATTGCTGCCCTAGTTTTCCATCAAAATAGCTTTTTTTTATTGCCCGACTCAATGCCCCATCGAGCTTCTGATCTAATTTATAAGCAAAACCATTTAGTTTTGCTCCCTCTGTTACAGCTGCAACTACTGCTCCTGTTCCTGGCATCGCAGCCCTTGCAAAAGAAATTTTCATATTGACCCCGCTATTCCTCAAATTAAAAAACACACCATGTAATTAATATAATTTAAACGTTGGTGACTAACTCAATTATTAAACCCCAGAATTATTTCGTATCATCTACTTTGTAACCACCTATAATCCACACTATACCGCCTGGAAGGCTTAAACCAAAGGTCAAAAGACCAAATAACACCGAAAGCACAAAGGCGTCTGCTTCTGCTACGCCAACTAAGGCAAGCAATGTTATCATTGCAGCTTCTCTTACACCCCAACCTGCTATGGAAATAGGGATAGTTGACACCAAAACTACAGGAGGAATTAAAACTAAACAATCTAGAAAAGATAGATCCAAAAAAAGAGACTGACTTAACAAAAACACAATAAGAGATAAAATTATATTTCCAGTTATACCCAAAATAATGGACCTTGCTGCATTGGCTGGCGACAAAAATAATTTCTTTGCACTTCTACCGAGGGTCGATATTCCAGCTAAAATTCTGAAGCGTGTTAATTTCTCAGGTAAACGGTCGAGAAACATAAGACAAATTATTCCTGTAACTGATAAAGTAAATAATAATGGAAAAATAAGTTGGGTATGATCCCCGCCCATTTTTGATGTTAACAATGGCTGACAAATAACGACCAAAATTATTAAACCTAAAAGTGTTGCTATTCGCTCTAATAGCACACTATTTATTGCTGATGTAAGCGAAAGCCCCTCCTTATTCGCTAAATACATTCTAACGGCATCACCCCCGACAGATGACGGTAGGGTTTGATTAAAAAAAAGTCCAATATAAAATATTTTAAAAGAGGTCTTGTAGGGTAATGCACTTCCTATTGCATTTATAACAATATACCAACGAAGAGTATTATTAAACATTAATAAAACAAATATCATAGTTGCAGAAAACAAATGCCAAAGCTCTATGTCTTCCAAGCGATGAAAGAGCTGCTCTACTTGAAAATTAGATAGAATATAGATTATCAGCACACAAGAAACAGTGAGCTTTAAAAGAAAATATAACCAATTTTTCTTCATAAATTTATCTCAACTATTGCACTTGTTTTAGTTTGGTGGAAAGGTTGGGGTAAAAGTTATTACACTAAGGATATTTAAAGAAAGACCAAACTAAAGTCTTATTAATAATATTACAACAAAGTATTATTATTCGTCTTTTTGATATATATTGACCAAAAAAGAAAAGCTATTTTAATACTGTGGTTTAAATAAGCGGCCCTGAAGCACTTGGTACCTAAAATAATTATGCTAACAAATCTAACTTTATGACTTTTTATTTTGTACTGTGGAGAAACTATAGTTAACTTACAGGTCCTATAACTCTGTAGAATTAGAAGCAGATCTTTTTTTTTATTTAACAGATTGATGGTGGGTTTTTAGGAGAGGTTTTTATGTCTGAACAGCAACGTGTGGCTCATTTGGTTGGCAGTATTCCATTAGAAAATACTGAGATTGTACTCGAAACAGTTGCAAATAAATTGGGCCCATTCTTGAAAAGAATACCTGATGGTGAGACTGGTAAAAGGATCGGTTGGATCAGATTTCTACAAAACTATTTAAATAATGAACACCCCGACATGGAAACGGACACAGAAACACCCCCGCTGCAATGGAGACAGTGGGACGGTCTGCTTCTGAGAGAAGTTCCCATGGCTAAATTTAAAGAAGGAGTAAATCCAAAAGAAGTTACTTTTGACACGGGCTATGCTAGCTCTGCCATTTCCTCCTATGAAATATTTAGCCGCTTTCAATCTGATGGAGTTATTGACAAAAATACTAAATTCCAGGTTTGCATCCCAACCCCATTTGCCCCTGGATACAACTTCGTTTCTCCTCCCGCTCAAGATGATTTTTTACCAATCTACACCCAACACCTGATTAATGAAATTGACAAACTAACCTCTAAAATACCCTGCGAAAAACTCGCAATTCAATGGGATGTTTGTCAAGAAGTGCTGATGTGGGAGGGATATTACGACTATGAAAGGCCAGATTATAAGCAGGAAATATGCTCAATTTTAGGTAAAATTGGTGATGCGGTGCCCAATGAAACTGAATTAGGTTACCACCTTTGTTATGGAAGTCCTAAGGATGAACATCTGGTTCAACCAACAGATACTTCCAATATGGTTGAGATGACCCATGGGATTATTTCTTCTGTTAGTCGTTCAATTCAATTTTTTCATTTGCCAATCCCAAAAAATCGCGAAGATGACGATTTCTTTAAACCTCTAGGCAAACTTCAAATACCTGAAGATACTGAACTTTATCTGGGCCTTGTCCATTACGAGGACGAAGACGGCGACCATCGACGACTTAAAAAAGCTCAGGAATACGTCAAAGTGGATGGGGTTGGAACAGAGTGTGGCTGGGGAAGAGCTGACCCCAATCGTATTTCAGGACTATTATCTGCTCATGCTAATATACTGTCTAATAGTTAAGGTCCGGTCCAAAATATTAAAATTTTCTACTGGTAGTAATTATGTTTTATTGAATCCTACCCCCTTATCTGCTCTGACTTCGACTCTCTTATGGCTATATAAATCCCTGTTAAAATCAAAATAATAATACCTGTCATTGCTATAAGATCAGGGATATCACCAAAAACAAAATATCCGATTGCTATGGCCACAATGATTGTCGAATAACCGAATGGAGCGACAACAACCGGAGGTGCAGTTGCAAGAGACAAAATTAGTAATAGTTGACCTGCAGCAACTAGAAGACCAATACCAGCAAACATTACACCGTCAACTAGACTTGGAATAATAAAATTGTTCAGCATAAACAGATTGGCTATTACACAACCTACAGCGGAAGTAAAAAAAGCCGTCAACAATGGTACTTCTTCATCTGATAATTTGCGAGTAATTATTTGAAAAAAAGCGT
>PTLG01000171.1 GCA_002937995.1 Alphaproteobacteria bacterium MarineAlpha3_Bin7
CCGCCACATTAGCACTAATCCGACAAATGACAGTTTACTTTAGATCAGCAAACCATTCCGGATGACGTTTCATAGTTGAATTTATAAATGAAAAATCGAAGTATTTGTCGGGATCGTATGGTTTTTTCATCTTCTTTTGCTTAATCAATTCAGCTACAGCAAAATTAAACGCTTTTTTGGTATTCTCACCCATACGAACATCATAAACGATGTGCGGCATTGTCCTTTTTGTTAATTCAGGTGTCATGCCTCGGACAAAACGCGAACCAATTTGCGCTGCCTCATCCAAATTCTTGGGATCACGAAGCCAGTGAGCAGCCTGAGCCATGGCGTCAACCACCCCCTGTGTCTTCTTTTTATCACCGTAGACTTTCTGAGGAAAACCATGAAGTCCCGCACAGAAACAAACATGATCCCCTCCGCGAGATACTAGAGATGAACCTTTTACTTTGTCTAGGGCTCTCGTAAGATTAGGCTCCCATGCCACTATGGCATCCACCCCACCTGTATCTAAAACAGCAACCAAACTTGGTGGTCGAGTATTGATACGCTTATAATCTCTTTTAGTAATTCCGTTTTTTCGGAGAATTGTCCTTAAGTACAGGTCGCCAGTACTAGCAAAGGTAACACCTATCTTTTTACCTTTAAGGTCCTTTAAAGTTTTAATACCTGTTCCCGACCTAGCGGCAATACCAACAAAATTATCGCTGGTAGATTTTACATAAGAGGCCCCTGTATAACCAACGAATGCCCTAACATTCATACCTTTTTCAAGTGCCGCAGGCAGGTTTGTAAAAGCCGCTGGAGCATAATCCATTTCACCCGCTCTAAGAGACTTGGTAAGAGCACCCCCAGTTTGACGAGTAACCACCTTTGCATCGATCCCATTCTTTGCAAAGAAACCTTTGGCTTGTGCAACAAAAACTATCATTCCACCAACATTTCCTGCAGCGCCCACATTCACTGTTTGAGCATTTGCCAAAACTGGCAGCAAGAGTGGCGATAAAAACAATAAAAACAAAAATTTTAACTTATGAGACATTTTGTCCTCCCTTTGAATAATCGGGCTGCAGCAAAGACCCTGCCATTGAAACCCAGACTAAATTAATTAAACCGTGTATCGGAACTGCTCAAACCCTTCAAATTTTTATCAAGAGAACAGTAAACGACCAACTCATCTTACCTTATATGTAAATAAGCAAATTTTCAAACGCGGATAAACAAATAAATTACTCCTTTTCACAGGCTACTGGCCATACAACTTTGCTACCTTTGGGAATTATTTCGCCATCCTTAGTTTTTACTGAGACAAGTATTTTCTTTTTTTCCTTGGGTAGCCCTTTTAAAATATGATTGTCAATAACCTTAATTGGACGAGGTAAAAAAAGGCCAACAGGATCCAAATAATCTAAACTCCTGGGACCAACTTTGGCATTCCTCACCCTGTAGGTGGGATCTGGTCCGGTTAGAAACATCAAGTGAAGGTGGGGGTAGCCGCCATAGCCAAAATGTCCGCCAGTCGTTCCTGTGTTGCCAGATGGGCCAACTGCCTGTCCTACTGAAACTGTATCATCAATCTCTAACGGAGAGGGATTCTCAAGATGCTGATATCTTGCAAAAATATGTATGGGCAAATCGGTTGAGGAGGGAGGAAAATGCACCCATATGTAGCTACCAACCAGACGTCCAGCTGTCCCTTTATGAATTACTTGTCCATCGGCAACGGCCAGAAGGGGAGTCCCGGTATCAAGAGTTATATCCATCCCGTTATGATAGCCATAGTGAGGGTTCCTGCGATAACTTCCGTCATAGCGTGTTTTTGATCCATAGGGCGAGGAAATCCCTGGACATTTGACACCCTCAGGGAAAACCACCTCTAAGCCTGTAGCAAACAACCCCTTGCGCTCAAAAAATTCATAGGGCAACTTTTTGTCAAAGGACATTTTACCGCCACCCTTGTTTCCCTTAAACCCTCGCTCTTTATGGTGCCTCGCAGCCGCATCATAAACCGATACGAAAATAACGACAAAAGCTATCAGAACAGCTAAAAGTATTTTTGGCATAATTCCCCTCCCCTAATATAGAACTCAAAATACAACAAATTAACCAAGCTAATAATGGTTGTTATTACCTAAGCTAAATACATCTAACCCTAAGTTTATTCGTAGTTCTTCTGTTGCCTCTTCTTTAGCACTTTCAAGAGGGATCCCCGTTGCGTCAGCCATACGTGGGTAAGCATTGAAAGCAGCAATGGTTGCAGCTGCATCTACTAGGGCTTGCTCGCCCATTGCTTCGATGAGCCGATTTTGTGCATCTTTTAGCCTGGGCGTATCTCCGGCAAAAATTGCTTCTAAAAACTCGTTTAATATTACACCATGAGGTAACACATTATCTGCCATGTTGCCGCTCATGACAGATTCCAAATTGTAGTTGTCTCCAGTATCCCTGCCGCTCATACCTAGCCGCATCGCATGTGAAGTAGTTCAATAATAACACCCAAGTAATGCGGAAGCTCTAGCAGCTAAAAATTCCATCTGTGCCCGGGAGATGCCACGCTCTACCCCCTCCAGCTCAGTTATCCGGGGATCTTCTATATACAAACTATTTAGTAACTGCCAAAGTTGGCGACACTCCCTCGGAACTAAAGTTAAAGATCTACGTATATAAAAATGTCTATCACCATCGTAAAAATCTGCGAAATCATCCCCAACGTCCTCGGGAGCAATAGTAGCTGCCCAACCAGGCCCTGTTTTAGCTTCGGGGGGACGTCTTCTTAAAGGTTGACCAGTCCCAATTGCCGGCAAAGAAGGCAGAGAAAGGCCAATCCCAGTAGTAAAAATATCAATGGCAATTGCCTGGACGCAGACATTGATGACTTCGATGATTTCATCTTCCTCCATTCCACCAGCCAAAGCCTCCTGAAACCATCTCTCACTTAGCCTTCCTGAGTCAGTTGTGAGACGATGTATCACGTCTACCCAAGCCTCTGGCAACTCGCCTAAGGTTTCGTGTTTAACTTTAATATTGTATGGAGAAAGTTCTGCCTTTAAATCGCGGCATAATTGACAGTCCCAGGCTTGCCGAACTTCAGCATAAACACCAACTCGTTGCGCTCCTGTAAGCCAATCTCCAGTCTCTCCAATATGTTTATAAGCGAGATCGAGGGCGCTTTTAAGATCAGCCCGAACTGAGAGAGAAGTGCTGCCGAAATCATAGGTCATTTATCACCTACCTAAACTAGCCTGTATCAAACACCACACCATTATATTATTTTCAGATAGTTAGGCAGACGTCAAACAGTCTGTGTTGAAGATATTACCCTGAAAAACCACCAAGAACATTGATTAGCAGAATAATTAATTAAATAGACGTTCAAAGAGGTTTCGTGTAAATGGCTCAATCAATGCTTTTTCCATTGTATAACCAACTTCGGCCATAACCGTAGATACAGAATTAGAGCGTAACACGCCAATAAGCGTCATTGGAAAATACAAATCATCCATATCCAATCCAGTTACAGATTTTACATAAATAATCTGATTTGCAGGAGGCGGTGGAACGTGTATGCAGGCACCTTTATAAGGTACAAAAAGAAGTTCCGTCACCTTATATCCGTCAAATGCAAGTGGTGTAGCATAACCGTCCAAGCTAATCTTTTTGCCGTCAAGGTTGGGGTTTAGATATCCACCCTTTCTCTGCAGTTTCTTCATAAAGTTCATATCTTCCAGAAATGCAGCTAAATCAGCTTTTGGGTCTTTTGCTTCGCCTAGATCTGATATGTCAGGAACCCCCTTTATATCCGATCCCTTATTTAATACTATCTCAGTTCCAGCCTCTTTGGTTGGGGATAAATCTTTCCATGTAATTTCCAGGGTTTCTGCCTGTAAGGCTGAGTTAGCGGTTAATAAAACTAGAATTATCGCAAGCTTTTTCAAATTACGTCCATATTAGAATTTTATCATCAAACCATCTGACAGCGATGTTAGGTATGCCCTAATAGCGGGAATAATTCCAGCAACAATGCTAGCCATTAGAATTATACCCAATATCACGATTTCCCGCGAACTTGGCGTTGCAATTTCAATGAATAAACCCGTTATGTTCTCCAAAAATGGTTGAAGTAACAACATCGCACCAAATACACTCACAAAACCCACTATTATACCCAAAATTGACAAGGTTAGTGCTTCGAAGGCCAATAAAGTAAATATTTCTATCGGGCTAGCACCAATTGCCCTCAATATTGCCATCTCTCTGCGGCGCTCATTCAATGACGCCATTATTGAAATTAGCATTCCAAGTATTGCAACAAATACAACCATCGAAGAAATAATAAGTAGAACTGTTTCCACATTTCCAATTAAGGCCCATAATTGCCCAAAGGCAACTCCTGGTAAAACTCCAGTGATAGCCTCCTCTGGATAGCTATTTATCCACCTCTGTAGAGAAAAAGTTTGCATCCGAGATTTTAGACCTACGTAAAGGGCTGTCGCTGCTTTAGGGTGCAACTTCATTTTTCTAAGATTTTCAGGAGACTGCTGCACACTATCCTTTTGGAAATTTCCCGTTTCCCAGCCCACATGTATAGCTTCAATAGCCTCCATGCTGACTAGAACAGCTCGATCCGAAGGCGTGCCAGACTTAGACAGAATCCCTGATATTCGAAAAGGTGTATTGCCATGCTCCTTGTTCAGTTTAACTGGACCAGTGCCGTGAGCTAAAATAATTTCATCGCCGACTTTATATTTTAGAACCTTTGCAATTTCAGATCCAATAACGGCCTCAAATAGATCCTCGAAGGGTTCTCCGTCTGTAAAATCCAGCTTAATATTTCTTCTATAACGAAACCTCGTAAAATAGTCTTGGCTGGTTCCAACAACCCGGTAACCCCTATGAGAGTCACCGAGCGCAATTGGAACTAACCAGTCAACTTCATTACGTCTTTTAATATCTTCAACTGTTTTCCAAGTTATATTGGACGTGGCATCACCAATATGAAAAATGGAATAGAGTAATAATTGGACATCTCCTGAACGTGATCCAACAATCAAGTCTGTACCAGAAATCGTATTCGCAAAACTGACTCTGGCTCCGCTTCTAACTTTTTCAACACCAAGAATAAGAACAACAGATACGGCAATAGACAAAATTGTGAGAATCGTTGTAAATTTCCGATTCAACACACTTTGCCAAGCAAGTTTTAGAACAATCACTTACTCTCACCTCCTTATCTTCTATACAACTATT
>PTLG01000172.1 GCA_002937995.1 Alphaproteobacteria bacterium MarineAlpha3_Bin7
TTCCCTTCTGATGGCTTTTCCTGAGCTGTGTCAGGAATTATAATTCCACCAGCTGTCTTGTCTTCCTCACCAAGGCGGCGAACAGCTACACGGTCATGCAAAGGTTTAAAACCCATTATCTTATCTCCTCCCGATAAATTTTTTCAAACAACAGTTGTTTGGCACTCTCATCATCCGAGCGCCAATCATTTATGTCCAGAAATCCAAGAGGTCAAGTGAAAATATAAAAAAAATGTAATTAGTTGTCCTAAACTATTGGATTAGCCAGTATATTTTTAAACCTCTCCCCTTGCAGCCGTTCGGACCGCTTTCTCAACCTTACCAAACGCCCGATTCTCCAACTGTCTAACTCTTTCCCTACTTATTCCATAATATTCACCGAGCTTTTCCAGAGTTAGTGGATTTTCACTTAGTCTACGTTCCTTAAAAATATGACGCTCTCTCTCCGTTAACTCTTCAATAGCCTCTAACAAATACTTATTGCGAATATCATTTTCCTGCGCCTCCAAAGCTAACATTTCAGGCGATTTTGTCTCGTCTTCTAACAAATCAATAAACTCCAGCCCCTCATCCTCGGAATTTGAGACAGCGGTGTTAAGTGACAAGTCCCTTCTAGTAATACGTTGGTCCATCAACGCAATTTCTGACGAAGACATTCCATATTTATCCCCCAAGACACTAGCCTGTTCCTCGTCGAGGCCCTGGCTATCTATGATGTTCAGAGAGCGTTTTGCCTTTCGCAAACTAAAAAACAATTTCTTTTGAGCTGCCATTGTACCCATCTTAACTAAAGACCAGGAACGCAAAACATATTCAGTGACAGATGCTTTTATCCACCACATGGCATAGGTTGATAGCCTAAACCCTCTGTCAGGATCAAATTTTTTTACTGCCTTCATCAAACCCAAATTGCCCTCAGAAATTAAGTCTGAAAGTGGCAACCCATACCCTCGGTATTGCATCGCTATCTTTGCAACCAACCGTAAATGGCTAGTCACCAATCTATGTGCAGCTTCTGCCTCTCCAGTTTCTTGATACTTTCGGGCGAGAGAGAGTTCTTCCTCAACATCAAGAATTGGAAAACCCTTTATCTCATTTAAATAATTGGATAACCCGCTATCAGCTAAAAGAGTTGGTAATGCATAACTAGTCATAATGATCTCCCGTAAGCAAATCTTAACTACATAAACTCTTAACCTTAGTACGAATGCCTAACAAACATGGATCACAAGACCAAACCCACCAAGGCCATCCGACTCACAAAGTTAACGGAAAAATGCTTCGAGCTAAACATCCGATGTTCTCCTCTTTAAGAGCCCTAACACCACTAGCCGTCGCATAGGACCGGCAACTTAGTTTGCAGCCCCCGCAGGCAACTGCTACTAAGAAAAATATTACATGAGCGGCAAAAAATCAAGCAAATTCAGCTTATCGTCGCTAGTCGCGACCAAATCAGCCAAAAATAGTGTAAAGAATAGCTACGATTGCAACTGCTGCTCCAAAGCCCCAAAATAGTCGCGAATTATCAGATGTTTTGCTGCTACCCTCAGCTACCTGTTGGACTTGGGCAGCTTTTGTATCCGTATTTTCCAATTTTGATTCTATCGATACAATTTCTGCAAACTTACCAAAAAAGTCGTCTGCTGTCTTTTTAGCTACACCCTCAACCAGTCGACTGCCGACACTTGCTAGCTTTCCTCCGACTTCAGCTTCAGCTGTATAGGTCAGTTTAGTGCCACCATCGCTGTCTTCAAGTGTTACTGCAGCCCCACCTTTAGCAAAACCAGCAACTCCTCCCTGACCCTCTCCCGATATTTTGTAACCATTGGGCGGATCAATATCTGAAAGCGTTACTTTACCAGAAAATTTAGCTCTAACTGGACCCACCTTCGCCGTAACACGAGCAGAAAATTCGGAGTCTGACTCTTTATTTAATTCCTCACAGCCATCAATACACTGCTTTAGAACTTCGGGGTCATTAAGAGCATCCCAAACTTTTTGTTTAGTTGACGGAATAATATATTCGCCCGAAAAATCCATAATTTATACTCCTACTAATAATGTACTAGCGTCTATCTCAAAAAAAGTTATCGTATCTTTTACCGAAACCCGACTTACAATTTAGTTTGCCAAGTTCAACAACTCAACCTCTTGGTGCCAATTAGCTTATATAAATTTTTACCGGTCATTTGAACTCAACTTCTCGATCGAAACTTCTGGCACAGAACCCTTTTTTTTAAAAACTCTTTTGTTCAATTTTTTACCAGAAAAAGCTGGACTATTTTTCGTATTAAACAACCTAATTCTATTCTTCGCAAGAAATGGAGTAAGTATTAACCCACACGCAAACCCACCCAAATGAGCGGATATAGCTACCCCCCCTTGAGTTCCGAGAGCTGCAGGCAAAGCCCAAAATTGCTCAAACAACCAAAACCCAACAACGACAAACGCCGGGATATTTATTGTACCAAAAAATATTATCCACCAATAAAAAACTCTGATGTTAGCTTTGGGCCAGATAAGAAGGTAAGCAGCCATTACACCACTTATTGCGCCAGAAGCTCCGACAAGGGGTATTTGGCTCTGTGGATCAATAAATCCATGAGCTAATGTACCCACAACACCGCAAACTAAATAAAAAACTAAGTAACGCAGCTTACCAAACGCTTCCTCAATATTGTCTCCATATAGCCACAAAAACCACATATTTCCTAACAAGTGCATTATTCCACCGTGTAAAAACATACAAGTTATCAAGGTAAAGGAGGTGGGTATCTGCACCAAATCGATAGGTAAAGTTAAGTCCCCAAATAATAATACCGGGATAAATCCATATCCCAGTACAAAAGCCCGACTTTCGTTATTTCCAAGAGGTAATTGAAAAAATAAATAGATAACTGCACATAAGCCTATTATGGATAGCGTGATCCAAGGAGGACCATGCTTTAAGGGATTATCATCTTTGTAAGGAAAAAACATAAACTACAAACTTGGCTATTTAAAATAGTTGAGAAGAAAGTCGCTGGAAATTATGTTACCGAATAATACTACATTATCAAGATTGACAAAATTTTTCGTCAAATATAATAACTGAGTTTATCGTTATAATAATCCTTTTGGTATCACTTAAACTATGAACTCACGACTAATATTTCTAACAATTCTAATGGGACTAATTGTTGTTTTATCTAATATTCTAGTTCAATTTCGTTTAGGTAACTGGCTAACTTATGGAGCGATTACTTATCCCTTCGCTTTTCTAATAAATGATTTAACCAATAGATTTTATGGAAGTCGGGCTGCAAGGCAGGTTCTTTACACTGGTTTCGTTGTTGGTGTTGTATGTTCTTTTGCCGGCAGCCAATTACAGGGAGAATTTGGGCCTTTAGTAACAATTAGAATCGCTATTGCCTCCAGCTTAGCATTTTTAACTGCGCAATTCTTAGATATTATTGTTTTTGACCAACTCAGAAATTATAAATGGTGGATACCTCCCGCAATTTCAAGTACTGTGGGGGCTATAGTCGACACTGTTATATTCTTTTTTATAGCGTTTTCCTCTTCTGCTTCCGTTATAGACCCTCGAGATGATGTGTCCTGGGCAGCTGAACTCACACCCATTCTTGGGTTCGGGCCGAATTTTCCACTATGGGTAAGCCTTGCATCAGCAGACTTTTTTGTAAAATTATTATTAATTATTTTTGCGTTATTCCCTTTCTGGTTAGTTTCCCAAAAGTATACTCAAATAAGCCTAAATGTCCGCAATTAGGCAGGCCTTTGGTCAGTTTTATTTTTCTACCATCTTTGAGAAAATACGGATTGTATCTTCCAAAGTTCTGCTCTTATCCAATGTTTCGCGTGTTTCCTCCCCTAAAGGGGAAGAAGCCATAAGACGAAATATATCGCCAGCTCCTTCATGAAGATTTTTAGTTAAACCCACGCTACCTAAAGTTTGGGCTATTTCATGCATCTCACCCGCCCATCTATCTGCATCTGCTGCATAAAAGGGGACACGCGACGTCATTAAATTCCAATGAAATTTTTGGCTGGATTCAAGCTCTCTGGACAACTCGTCTCTAACCCCCAAAATTTCTGAGGCAATCAAAACCGCGGTTTGTATGGTCATAGTACATTTTGTTAAGCCCGCATAACACATCTTCATAGCAGCTGCAGCGACAATGTCTTCACTCACTATTTCATATAAAATACCCTCACCACCAAGTTCACTAAGTCTATTTGCATCTGGACCACTCGCATAAAATCGTGTTTCTTCACCGACCCTAGGGGGTGGACCAATTATACCGATCTTAACAAAGGGAATCTGAGCCTTATCCATCAATTCTTTAATCTTGAGCGTTGTGGCTGGTGAAATAGCATTGCAATCAGCAAAAACAACATCTCCTCCCTCCTTTAATATTTGCTTTGATACTTTGCTAGCAAACTCAATGGCGTGCTGGGGAGGCATTATAGATAGCAAAATATTTGCCTCAGATATTAGGTTCTTTAGCTGACCCACATCTGAAATCATTGCCCTTTCGGCTCGAAGTCGCGACAACTCACTTCTACCCTCCAAAGCAGTAAGTGTTTTAAAACCTCTTTGATTTAGCACGCCTCCAACCACGTGCCCCATGTCTCCTGGGCTAATAATAGCTATCGCCGGAGAACCCATTCATTCCACCCTTAAATTTGAAATTGTTGTATATGCAGAAATGTATTCAAGACTAGTTTTTACATCTATTAAACACGGTCCTTCTAGCGAAAAAGCTGCTTTAATTACAGAAGCTATTTGATTGTCATCTTCAATTCTATAACCCTTTATTCCGTATGCTTCTGCAACAGCAACAAAATCAGGGTTACATAGGTCTGTGGCAAGGGTTCTATCTGGATGACTCTTCTCCTGATATAACCTGATTGTACCAAAACTTGAGTTGTTAGAAACAATAAATTTTATGGGTAAATTATACTCTGATGCCAAGATCATTTCGTTTCCAGTCATAAGAAAGCCGCCGTCACCCACAAAACAAACTACCTGCCTATTTGTATCGCGCAAGGAGGAAGCTATAGCCGATGGAACACCCATGCCCATTGCACCAGAGCAGCTAGCCATTTGGACGTTGGTAGTCCTATATGGAAATAGGCGCTGAACCCATGTCGCAAAATTGCCAGCGTCCATCGCAGTTACAGCATTATCATCAATGTATGGGATTAAGTGCGAT
>PTLG01000173.1 GCA_002937995.1 Alphaproteobacteria bacterium MarineAlpha3_Bin7
ATAGCCTGCCCAGACAATAAAACACCAAGGTTAGGCATTTTAGCCAAATAATAATCTCTGTACTCCTAAGTTTGGGGTAATAAACCTATAAAATGTTAATAATATTGGATTTATGCATATTGATGTAAGTTTATGATTAATATAGCAAATGTTAAAAGAAACAACTACTTACGGCTTAGTTTTTTGCTCAAACTGTTTATTTTTGATAAACATATCCTAGGTATGTTTGCGGTATTAGGCCGTGATAGAAGAGGTTGGTTATGGACTGGATCATTAAATGAGACCGGGACTGTGTTTTTTTGCTTTAATTTTGGCGTCAACCGTCGCACTTGGCTCGAGTTTGGTTGGCGCGGCTGATATTAGCTCTGATACGACTATCTCTAGTGCTAATACAAATACACAGCAAAATTTTACTGCAAATAACGTAACACTTACCATCAATGCCGATACTACGGGAAGAACTAATAACGGTATTTCGGTGGATGGTGGTATTTCAGGAGCAACTGTAATTGTTGGTAGCGGTGTAACAGTTTCGGTTACAAACAACCAAGCTATCGATGGGACGGGTTCTACTAACTTAACTGTTACTAATTCGGGAATCCTTAGTGCTGTTGCTAAAACTATTGAACTTGAAGGTTCAGCGTCCGGCGCAGTTATAACTAATAATTTTGGAGGTACTATTACAGCAGCGAATAATACCATAAAAACGCAGAACAATTCTTCTAATATAACGGTTAATAATTCTGGTGTAATTTCCACCACTTCTATAGGGCACGCCATTGCAACGGCTACGGGCACTGATTCGGGTATGGTAATCAATAATTTCAGTACAGGTCAAATTTTAAAAACTTCTACGGCAGATGCTGCGCAGGAGACAATCGAACTTGGAGATTCAGGTACCATAACAAACAGTGGCCAAATACGTAACGATACTAGTCCATCAAATACATCAATTAGACTAAAAGGTGATAATAGCACAGTCATTTTACAGGATGGTGGGATAGTTGTGGGGCGAATTATATCTGAAGGAACTGGCAACAAACTTCAGGTGAACCACGGCCTGGGTCAGGCCTATTTTTATGATACCGCAGGTACGCTTGAATTGGAAGATCTCGCTGGCAATACTATTGTCGAAGGGTCTGCAAGTGCGGTCGGTCTTGGTGCACAAGAAACTGTTGATGAGCTATTAGCACTTAAAGCTTCCAATCTTCGAGCAGCATTAAAGCGGTACACTATAAGTATGGGTGCTGAGAGGGGTGGCAGCACTTGGGGAGAAACGTTTGGCTTTTCGTCAAATAGGTCAGGCACAACAAAGCTTCAAAAATATCAGGCCAGTGGGTTTGGTGTAAATGTTGCTAGACCGGTAACATTAAGTTCAGATTTATTGTTATCGCTAGAAAATAGTAATTTAGGGCTGCAGGGCAATCATGATGTTGCAAGGAAAGCAGTCTTTGTAGGACTTAATATTTCAGAGAATATTGAGGTTAAAACCGATAGATTTTCTGCCAGTGGATTTATTGTCGGTGGAGTAGGCTGGAATGATAGCCATCGTCAAGTATTAACAAATACAACTGCCAGTGGTTTTTTAGATTTACATACGAGTTATAGAAGTTATGAAGCAATTGCTAGCGGCAATATTGGATATAATATTGACTTTTTGGGTGCCGTTTCGGACGGAGAATTATCAAAGAATAGTTTTTATACCGAACTCGGTTTTACTTTAGCTGGTGTTCACATAGGGGATTATAATGAAGGTAATCTCTTTTTTTGGGACGAGCGCAGTCTAATACAAGAAAGTATATACTTAAGGGAAGAAATATCTCATAAATTAGGAAAAAACTCAGCATTAAAGTTAGGAGCTGAAGTCGAACACAGGAAAGTACTCATTGGGGCTAAGCAAAAATATAAAATTAATTCTACAGATGTTTCGTTCTCTAATGGTAGAAACTCAGAACTATTAATGTCCGCTAACTTTGATGTTAATCATAAAATTCCTCATGGGCTGGCCTATTTCCAAATTCAGCAGCGGTTTTCTCGGGATCAGCAAGGCTTCTTGGGTGGTGGCATCGGTGTGAAGTTTAAGTTTTAAAACAGCAGTTTTAGTCACATATAAAATATTTTCTTATTTTTGACATAACTTAGTAAGATTATTAACTGGCGAGCAGTAACTTTTTCTTGTTATGTTAATGGTTAACAAACCAAATAAGGGAGTGAGTAAGCTATGCAGATGCCATCTAAAATAGTTGATATATCAATGCCACTTGATAATGAAACAGTTGTTGACCCTGAGATTATGAGGCCAAAGATTCAATATGTTAGTCAAGAGGAGAATGCCGAGACTATGGCTGGCTTTTTTGACGGGATGAGGCCAGTTGATCTTCCCGACGGGGAAGGCTGGGCGTGGGAAATTCTCACTCTTACTACACATAATGGGACCCACATGGATGCACCCTGGCATTACCACTCTCATGACAAAGATGGTAATCCTATGCAGACCATTGATGAATTACCTCTCGATTGGTTTTTTCGTCCTGGCGTCAAATTAGATTTTCGCGAAATGCCAGATGGTTATGTTATTGAACCAGCGGATATTAAAGCGGAGCTTGACCGTATTGGATATGAACTTAAACCTCTTGATATCGTTTTAATCAATACCAAAGCGAGTGAGTATTATGGCAAGGATGGTTATTTAGAACATGGCATAGGGATGGGTAAGGAAGCTACCCTTTATTTAACAAGAGAGAGAGGTGTGCGCGTAACTGGCATTGATGCCTGGGGTTGGGATGCTCCCTTTTATTATGCAAAAAAGCAATATGCAGAGGATAAAGACCCATTAAAGGTTTGGCAGGGGCACTGGGCGGGTATAGAGCAGCCGTATTGCCATATGGAGAAGCTTTTGAACCTTGAACAATTGCCGTCCCATGGGTTTACTGTCGCCTGCTTTCCCTGGAAAATTAAAGGTGCATCTGGAGGTTATGTTAGAGCTGTCGCCATGTTTGACTAAATTACCCACCAGAAACATACCTAAACTTTTTAATTTGCTGTAATCTAGATGATCACCATGGATTTATATTATTGGTTACCGTTGCTAACTATAGTGATGGTGGGTGGTATTATGCGAGGGTTTGCAGGTTTTGGTACTACCTTAATCATGGTGCCGTTATTTTGCCTATTAATGCCGCCCAGTGAAGCTGTTTTCATTGCATTAGTAACAGATGTTCTCGTTATGCTTCCCCTTCTTCCTAATGCAGTAAGGAATGCTCAATGGGAATATATCTGGCCAATGGTTATTGGTGTATTTTTGGCCACGCCGTTAGGGGTCGTGGTGTTGACGGTTACAAACCCGAACTTTATGAAAGTTTTAATCGCTATACTGGTAATCGGGTCAGCTTGTCTTTTGCTAAGTGGGTGGAAATATCAGGGCAAAAGAGCAAACTCTGTTTCATTTGTTATTGGGGTGTTTTCTAGTATCACAAATGGTGCAACGGGTATTGGGGGGCCACCCATAGCTGTATACTTTATAGCACAGGGTATGTCGGCCATAAGTCTAAGGGCAAGCCTTAATTCACTTGGTTTTATAATGGAAAGTGCGGCGGCATTATTTATATATTTTGCAGGTGGGGTTGAGTTTAAAATCTTGGTTACGGTGCTGATTTTGTTCCCATTTATGCTTTTATTCACATGGGTCGGTTCAAAAATATTCGCAGTACTAGATAACAGTTTTTTTAATAAATTAATCCTTTATTTTTTGCTGATCTTTGGGGCTTATATAATCGTTTCTACTATTTATAACGGTTTCTTTTCTGTATAGCATATGTTTTTTAATTACCCGCTAGTGCGTCCTTTGCCTCTTGTACGCTAAAACTGGTCCCATATTGAGCATTGTAGGCTGCTACAGCCGCTGCAAATGAGTCAAACCCCATGCCTTGTGCCATCGCCTCTAAATTCACCGAAACACCCGATTGAATGGCTTGCGAGACATTTGTTGCGACTGTCTGGAGATCAAGGTTAAGACTAGCAACCAATTCACCCACCTTAAAACTAAGGTCTCTGGTGGCATCAGATAAGTTTTGGAGATCAATATCCTCATTTATGCCTTTTGTAACTGAGTTCAAAGTATTAGACAAATTATTAAACTTAACTGCGGAGTCCCTTAAAATGG
The DNA here is from genome assembly GCA_002937995.1 of Alphaproteobacteria bacterium MarineAlpha3_Bin7. Taxonomy (GTDB): domain Bacteria; phylum Pseudomonadota; class Alphaproteobacteria; order Rhodospirillales; family UBA2165. The sequence continues at coordinate 4,163 of PTLG01000173.1, forward strand.
AGCTAAGTTCGTCAAGTTTTCCTAATGAAATTTTATCGGTGTTTTCCATTAGCTGGTCTAATTTAATACCATTATTATCTAAATGACTTGAAGCTACCTCTAAATACTTATTGTCTTGGCTAAAGCTCGCTTTAAGGAATTCAATTTGTTTTTTCTTGTTATTTTTGAAGTAAGTGAGGAACTGTTTGATATAACCCAGGTCTCGTGCTTCCAATCCAGAGATTATCTTTATTGCCTCGTCTTTTGATTTTGGTGTAATTTTTAACGTTTGTTTCATTTTGGACGAGGCGATAGTTAGGAAATCACTCAGTTGCTGGAGCCGAATAATTGCCTGCCATTGGTTCGTACTTTTCACTGCCAAAGGATTAACTGCTGCAACTATTGAGCTATACATTTTACTATTGTAGCTACCCTTGTTATCCATGAAGAACTCTTTATGTTCCGCTATTTTATCATTTATAGCGTCAAGATCTTCGGTTAGTTCTTTAGTTACTTCTGCTGACAATTTGGGACGGCTTTTACTTTCCATCCTATTGAAGCTCACTTTGTTTAAACCATTTTTGAGATGCTGTTTAGCTGGCACCTTAAATACTGTGACAAATTTGGGTTTGCCCCCTTTATCAATAAGTTTCTTATTTTCCATATAAAATATATTGAGCTTAGTATTAATAACTGCTCCAGTTATTGCAGATTTTAGTTCGCTTATATTTTCCTGGCTATTCTGTTCATTTTTTTTCAGACCTATTTTTTTATAATTACTGATTTCTAAAAATTTTGCAGTACTCCATAGAATGTGTATAGAGCTACTAGGGGTTAGACGGATGGGAATTCCAAGTGTGCCTCTGACCGTCATTACAACTTTTTGTACACTTTTTTTTGTATCTATATCGATTGAATAGTCATTCAGTATGGAATTTAATAAATACTCCAGATATGCAATGCCTCTTAGCATATCAGGTGGGTTTGCCTTTGTTTTCTCTATGTTTTCAGTTAGATGCCATTTGACCATGGTTTGCGCATGGGATTGTTTGATTGAG
>PTLG01000174.1 GCA_002937995.1 Alphaproteobacteria bacterium MarineAlpha3_Bin7
CGTATGCCCTGATCGGAAAAAACACCTGTCCAGAATGCTTCGCTACAAAGATACAAACACCCTCCCATTATTGTGCTAGATAATAGAATTCGCATAAACCTTTTCAGAAGCCTCCTGTCCATATGTAAATAGCGACGAAACACCAAGACCAAGTATAACAATACGGCATTTATCCAAGCAGAAATTGCTGTTGCTGCAGCTATCCCAAGGTGTTGAAAAGCACCTATGAAGACAAAGTTAAGAACAATGTTGGCGGATATAGACAACACTCCAATTTTTGTTGGTGTCAATGTATCCCCTCTAGCAAAAAAATTAGGGGAAAGAACCTTAATTAAGACGTATGCCGGAAGGCCCAAAGCATAAATTTTGAGGGAGTCGGATGTAGCAATTGTCTGGGCCACATCAAATGCACCCCTTTGAAACAACGTGCTTATTATGGGCTCTGAGAGAATTATTATAGCCATTGCGGAAGGTATAGTAAAAAACATTGAAAACTCTATAGCTCTATTTTGGCTGTAAATCGCCGCTTCATGTTGCCCTGCCACAAGTTGACGCGACAAAACTGGCAATATGGCTGTACCCACAGCTACCCCAATGACGCCCATTGGTAATTGGTTTATCCTGTCTGCAAAAAAAAGATAAGATATAGATCCTGCTGGCAGTGTTGAAGCAAACACAGTGTCTATAAGTATAGAAATTTGATAAACACCCGTTCCCAGAACTGCAGGAAAAAACTTACGAGATAATATCTTTATATCGCTCGTAATTTTGGGTAAGCGGGGCATCAAAATTATCCCTGATCGTGCAAGCCAAAATAAAATCCAAGAAAGTTGGAGGACCCCTGCTAGAGCGACACCCCAGGCAAGTGCGTGAGCAGGCGTGTCCGTATAACTAGCTAGCCACAAAACTGAAGATATAAGTGAGAGGTTTAACAAGATCGGAGTGGCGGCGGCGGCTGCAAACTTCCCAATGGTATTCAAAATTCCAGATGCCAGTGCAACCAAGGATATAAAGACTAAATATGGCAGAGTGATCCTGGTTAACGATACCGCCAAATCAAATCTTTCTGGCGAACCCACAAAACCTGGCACAAAGACCATCAGAGCCCAGGGCATAATAATTTCGATTACGATAACAAAAAGAAGTAGCACCCACAGTAATAATGAAAAGGCCTGTTCTGCAAACACCTTAGCCGCAAAACAATCCCTCTCTTTAGTTAACTTTGAATAGTATGGAACAAAGGCCGCGTTAAAGCCGCCCTCTGCAAAAAGCCTTCTAAATAGATTTGGAAACTTAAATGCCACCAAAAACACGTCTGCCAAAAGGCCTGCGCCCAGTATAGAGGCAATTAGCACATCTCTTATTAAGCCAAAAAATCGGCTTACTAAAGTTAAACTGCTAATGGTAAAAATTGACCTAGGGAAGCTCACAACAACAAAAACTCCTCAACAAACCAAACAAACATCAAATTATAGAATAATGGACACATATATCTATAAACTATGGACAATAACAGGGTTTACTATAATTTGGTTAATTAATGATTTTGATTGTCCTACAATGAATAAAAAACCAGGCCCAAATATCAGTGACGCTATTTTATTAGCTGAAGCTTTCCAAAATGTAACTCCTCTTCCAGGACGGAAAATTATACGCAAAAAAAGAGGGGTAGCAAAACGCAATGTAAAAGCCTCATCAGCAGTCTGTTCCTCAACCGTTATAAAAAAAATACCCGCAGCTAGTAAGAAAATCTATGGAACACTAATCCCTGGACAAATAGATGGGATAGACAGTTCACTAGCAAGAAAGTTTAAACGGGGGAAAGTTCCCATCGAAAAGACTTTAGACATGCACGGACTTAAGCAAAAAGAAGCTGAAAAAAGCCTCAGCGACTTTATTAATTTCTCCTTTAATAGTAACCTTCGTTGCGTGTTAGTTATTACTGGAAAGGGGTCAGGTTTAGAAGGCAGTGGAGTGCTGAAAAAAATGACTCCCCTTTGGCTAAATAGCCCCCTCAACAGAGAAAAAATATTGTCTTTCACAGAAGCTAAACAATCTGATGGCGGTGGCGGGGCGTTGTATGTTTTATTGAGGAAAAACAAAAAATGACTCCATTTGGTGAAAAAATAAGAAAGTTGAGACAGGATAATAATATCCAATTAAAGGAGATGGCTAAAAACCTGAAAATATCAAGCGCTTATTTGTCGGCCTTGGAACATGGGAAAAGAGGGAGGCCAGCGCCTGGATTAATAATGCAAATCGCTGATTATTTTAACTTAATCTGGGACGACGTAGACGAATTAAAGGAATTAGCCCATGTATCCCACCCTAGAGTAGTTGTTGACACCTCTGGAATGTCACCAAAGGCAACGCTGCTCGCTAATTTAATTTCCAGACACATTGGAGAGCTTGACGAAAAAATTATCGATCAAATTCTCTTAGAAATGGGGTTTGACGAATTTAATATTACCAATTAATGCCTAAAAAAGGATAAAAACATCGGGTAAAGAGACTACAAAATAAATTTTGTTAGATCCCCTCCCTTCAACAAATCACCTACTTTCTGATCAACAATTTCTGCTGTTATTTCAACCCTTTCACCAGCTCTATCCGTCGCAGAAAAACTAATTTCTTCGAGCAGTTTTTCCATTACTGTGTGCAGTCTCCTTGCCCCAATATTTTCAACGGTTCCGTTTATATCAGCAGCTAGTCCTGCAAGCCTTTTTATGGCACTATCAGTGAAATGAAGCGTAACCTCTTCTGTGGCCATTAATGCTACATATTGTTTAATAAGACTAGCCTCTGGCTCTGTTAATATCCTCACAAAATCCTTCTCTGTCAGTGCACTAAGTTCTACCCTAATAGGCAATCTACCTTGTAATTCAGGCAATAGGTCTGATGGTTTTGCCAAATGGAAAGCACCAGAAGCAATAAATAGTATATGGTCGGTTTTAACGGGACCATATTTTGTCGCAACGGTAGTGCCTTCAATAAGCGGCAACAAATCCCTCTGGACTCCTTCTCTACTAACGTCCCCGCCTGTGCGTTCCGACCTAGCTGTAATCTTATCAAACTCGTCGACAAAAACTATGCCATTGTCCTGCACGGTATCTATGGCATCTCTTACTACTATATCCTCGTCTAATAGCTTATCGCTCTCTTCGGCCATTAATACTTCGTAAGAATCGGAGACTGACATACGTTTAAGAGATTTCTGTGGTCCGAGGGCTTTTCCCAACATTTCGTTGAGATTAATCATACCCATTTGGGCGCCTGGCATTCCAGGTATATCAAAAGTTGGCATCCCGGAAACATTGGTTTCTGAAACCTCCACTTCTATTTCTTTATCAGCCAACTCTCCCTCTCTTAACATTTTCCTAAATTTTTGCCTTGTATCTGGGTTAGCGTTTTCTCCCACTAAGGCATTTAAAACTCTCTCCTCTGCATGTATTTCGGCTTTTGCTTGAACTGCCTTTCTCTGACTTTCTCGCGTTTGATGTATCGAAATTTCGACCAAATCGCGAACTATGGACTCTACATCTCGCCCAACATAACCAACCTCGGTAAATTTAGTGGCTTCAACTTTTAAAAATGGTGCCTGCGCGAGACGGGCAAGACGTCGCGCTATCTCAGTTTTTCCGACTCCAGTAGGTCCAATCATTAAAATATTTTTTGGCAGAACCTCTTCCCGCAGATCTCCTGAAAGTTGCTGACGCCTCCACCTGTTTCTTAAAGCTACAGCAACAGCTCTTTTGGCTTCATCTTGACCAATAATAAACTTATCTAGTTCCGAAACTATTTCTCTTGGTGAAAAATTAGAATTTGAGTTGTTTGTCATTTATCACCTAACTTCTCTATCACTATATTATTATTTGTATAAACACAGATCCCCGCTGCTATTTCCATTGATTTTTTAGCAACAGCCTCACAATCAAGGTCTTCTCGGTCAATTATGGCCCGTGCAGCGGAAAGTGCATAATTTCCACCTGACCCAATACCAATTATGCCGTCCTCTGGCTCTAAAACATCACCATTTCCTGAAACAATTAGAGAAACATCTTTGTCAGCAACAGCCATTAGAGCTTCAAGCCTCCTTAAATATCGATCGGTCCGCCAATCTTTTGCCAGCTCAACACAAGATCTAGTTAATTGCCCGGGAAATTGCTCTAGTTTTGCTTCTAAACGCTCAAATAAAGTGAAAGCGTCAGCTGTAGCACCGGCGAAGCCTGTTATCACCTCCCCTCCAGCCAAACGCCTAACTTTTTGCGCATTGGATTTTATTACTGTATCACCCATACTAACTTGGCCATCACCAGCTACAACCACTTGATTTTTTTTTCTGACACAAAGGATAGTTGTCGCGTGCCATTGTGAAAAAATCGATTCATAAGAATTAGTATTCATTTTTTTATCCATTAATTAAGGGAATAAAATATATACTCTTATTTATCCTTTACGATTCAATTGTAAAGGTATTATCAATCAATATTAACAAGTAGTTGCTGGCGAATATGTTATCTACCTGATAAATTTATGTCTCTTTTAAGGAGGTCCAGTTATGCGAGAAGCTAAAGTTGAGAGAAAAACAAAAGAAACCAAAATAAATGCTAGTGTAGTTCTCGATGGCTCGGGAATTTATAAAATTGACACTGGTATTGGGTTTTTAGATCATATGCTAGAACAACTCTCTCGGCACAGTCTTATTGATCTGAAAGTAAAGGCCATCGGCGATCTTCATATTGACTTTCATCATACAACTGAGGACACCGGCATAGTGATTGGTGAAGCGATAGACAAGGCCCTCGGAGATAGAAGTGGAATTACTAGATATGGTTTTGCTTTGGTACCCCTAGACGAAGCTCTGACGAGAGTAGTAGTAGACTGCTCTAATAGGCCGGGCCTTGTATGGAAAGTGGGTTTCTCTAGACCAAAAGTTGGTGAAATGGATACAGAGCTGTTTAAGGAGTGGTTCCAAGGGTTTGCTCAGGCAGCTGGAGTAACCTTACATGTGGAAAACCTCTATGGAGAAAACAATCACCATATAATTGAATCAACTTATAAAGCTTTTGCCCGAGCACTTAGACAATCTATAACAATAGACCAA
>PTLG01000175.1 GCA_002937995.1 Alphaproteobacteria bacterium MarineAlpha3_Bin7
GGAAACCATGTTTGCTAGAACTCTAACGAAGGCCCTTCCTTTTGAATCGGAAGGCAAAATCGGTGGGCTAGGATAATTTTCCTCCAAATACTCCATTATGGCCATAGACTGCGAGATTATTAACTCTTCCTCAATGTAAGTTGGAACAAGGTTTTGAGGGTTTATCTTTTGATAGTCTGCCTCAAATTGCTCGCCCCCGTTCTTAACTAAATTTATTGGTATTTGATCATATTTAAGGTTCTTAAGATTAAGAGCTATGCGAGTCCTATAGGCCGCCCCAGATCGAAAGTAATCATAAAGACTAATCATAGTAAGCAGTTCTCCCCGAATGAAGAATACCCTGTAATAATGCACTATCTCTCAAACAAGGGCAAAGAATCAATCACCCATGTAAATTAATTTGGGTCATTAGCTAGCCGCATTTTTATAATTTTGTTTGGGCTGGCTGGAGGACTTCCAGTACGAAGACGGTCCAGCAACATCATACCCTCTTCAATTTTTCCCCACACCGTATATTTTCCCTGCAAATGTTTGGCCTCCCCGAGTAAAATAAAGAACTGACTATCTCCACTATTTAAATCGTTTCGATCACGTTTCATTCCCACCAAGCCCCGAACAAATGGCGTGTTGGATAATTCAGCCAATAATGTTTCCCCAGTCCCACCAACCCCTGTTCCGCTGGGATCCCCAGTTTCTGCCACAAATCCAGGAACAACATTATGGAAAATTAGACCATCATAAAATTTCTTCTTAACAAGCTCAGATATTCTCTTCACATGATTTGGCGCAATTTTGGGAAGCATTCTTATGACCACACGACCAAACGAAAGATCCATGTATAACTTGTTTTTTGCGTCACTACTTTGAACCTTTACGCCTTTTTCTTGTTTATCTATAGCTGCCAACTCAGACTTAGGCTTAATTTGCTTTTTTAATTTGCCAATTGCGCGTTTCATCGCTGGAGATATGGACAACGAAAACTTCTGAACGCCTGCAAGAGGCACCCTGTAAACCTGCCCGGCTTTGACCATTATAGAGCCCGAAAGAGTGGTGACATCAATAGTACCGCTATTTACGGAAACCTCTGTGCCATGCTTGTTAAACATTATGTCAAAATTTGTTCCCCTCACACCTACCGAAGCATTTTGTGTCCGAATACTGAAATTATTTTTTTTTATGCCCGCAGAAGCAAAACGCAAAAGCCCCCGAACAAGCTCTAGCTGATTTATGTCATTGCTACTGCCCTTCCCTAAAAAGAAACGGGTGAGCTTAATGTCTGATCGTTCGCCGAGGTAAAGGAAGGTCTTATCACTTAGCAGAAGCTCTGCACTGCTATTCATACTAGTTCTTATTTTCTGACCTTGATACAGCTTTTGTCCTCTCTTTACCCCAGACAATAAGCTATCTAGATAAACCTTATTGACTATCGTTTCCGCTATACCGATCTGACTAGCGCTGCATGGCATACTCGCCAGAATTGGTACAATTGAAATAAGCACAAAGGTGGCGAGTAACCCTAGAGTTAAAAATGACAGCTTTCGAAACAACAAGGATTGATTCATATCATTTACCTGAATAATCATATTCTTAATGGGTTCCAAATTAACGAGTTAGACCCCATCTTTAAAGAAAATAACTTGCTACTTTTATTCTAAGTCAACAAACTCACTGTAATTGCACCCATTCGATATCAAGGCCGTTCCCTGCTTCATAGGATCACAGTGTCAACAACTCCAGCAAATGTTTTCAAGTTTATAAATCAGTATTAAATATATTAACTATCAGTTAATAGTTGATTCACCTTTTCATAACTTTTTGTAGTTTAACATTTACCCAATTAATTAAATAAAGGGCAAAAACAATGAACTATGAAATAATATATAATGAGACAAGTGGTGATTGGCTAATTTTTGATATGGGTGAAAGTTTTGAATTATTGAGTATTCACGGTAGTAAGGACGACGCCCAAGAGACATTAAACCAACTTATGAGTCAAAACCAGAAGAAGGCGCGTTGGTCTAAGGAAAAGGTTGCGGCAGCTGCCTAAGGTTTAACTTAAAGTATAAAATAGCAGAGGGGTTTGTATAATTTGGCGAAAACAGACCTACACTAAACTCATAAGTGTGGCCAATGTTTTTTGCGTAGTAGCATCAGATATTCCTGAAACCTTATCTGGCAAATAATGTCTCTGAAAGGCCGTGATGGTAGACCTTAAATCTACAATCTCGTAGCCAAAGTCGTTTAGCGATTTCTCAAATGATTCTAAGGCTATCTTATTTAAGATAGGTTCCGGCCACAACCCAACCCCTTTTTTTGCCAAAGATTTCCAATCAAACAGTTCCCCCGGATCTTTTTTTCTTCGGGGAGCAATATCCGAATGACCTACAATATTCTCTGGAGAAATTGAATATTTGTTTATGATCTCAACACACAGCTCTGTCAAAACAGACATTTGACCCTTTGGAAACTTAGAGTAACCAAAATCATGACCCGGATTTTCTAACTCGATCCCAATAGAATAGGAATTAATATCTGTTTCACCTCTCCAATAGGAAACACCCGCATGCCAAGCCCTTTTTTCCTCGCTCACCAATTTAAATATCTCACCTTTCCTTGATATAAGATAGTGTGCGCTTACCTGTGAATTAGAGGACATAAGCCTTTGCAATGCTTGATCCAATGATTGCATGCCAGTGTAATGTATAACCAAAATGTTGGGAACAATATCCTTTGGCCGATCATTAAAATTTGGCGATGAGAATTCTGCCGGGGTTAAGCCCATATATTTCAAGCTATTTTAATCCTCTAATTTTTTCTATTTCCTCATAAGCCGAATTTATCTGAGCCATTTTGTTATTTGCTGTTTCAACAAACTCTTCTGGCATGCCCTTAGCTATCAGCATATCCGGATGATTTTCTTTTATAAGTTTCCGATAAACATCCTTAATTTCCTGATCACTGCTTTCTTTACTAACACCAAGTACTTTGTAGGGATTGGATAACTGTCCTTCAGAAAAACCCGACTTAATACCGTCAATTATCGAGGGAGCGAAGCCAAATTCTTTAGCTACCTTTTCAATAAAATTTAGTTCCTGCTCATGAAGAATGCCATCAGCCATAGCTATCTCAAACAGACAGCCTAGAAGATTTTGCAGAATAGCCGGTTCACCTGAAAAAAGAGAACCCAGCTGTTTTGCATAGGGTTCGTAGCCCTCTGCATCTTTCCGGGCCTGATCAAAAATCTTACCAACTTGACCAAATTCACTCTCCGGTATACCAAAGACTTTTTTAAATGTCTCTATTTCATCCCTGGTAACCTGCCCATCGGCCTTAGCCATTTTTGCGCTAAGAACTATAACGCCTATTGTATAGGCTGCCTGTAAGGACTCTATATCCTCCGCTACAACATTTCGTTGTATTTTAGCCTTATCAATTGCGTGGCCGAAGGCAGCACCCAAAATGCCACCTAGTGGTCCGCCTATAGCAAACCCAGCAAAACCCCCTATAATTTTTCCCCAAACGCCCATACCTCACCAAGAATTATTGGTCTCACGATACTTATGTTGTAGAGTCTGAGAATAACCATCAGAAAAGGAGATTTCTAGATATTTATAGCCATAGATTTCGAATCTCTTTGCATGTTAATAAAGGCAATAATTTAAATGATTGATTCCAATAAATTAGAGTTAGAACTAAATCGAGGAATTAGTTTTCAAAAAAAAGGAGAAAACCTTAAGGCAAAAAATATATATTTAGAAATTCTACACAAGAATCCTCACCACCCTGACGCCCTAAACCTCTTGGGTACTATATTTCAGGAAAGCGCTGACCACCAGAAAGCTATTTCTTTTATTGAGAACGCTATTACATCTGCTCCAGATATTGCTGACTACTATTCCAATTTAGCAGTTTCCCAACTTGCAATAGGAAAAATTGAATCAGCCTACCTGTCATGCTCCAAGGCAGTTGAAATTGATCAAACTTTTCCCATTGCAAATTATAATCTGGGAAACTCTCTATTTGCCATGGGAAGGGCTGACGAAGCTATAAAATTTTTCAAAGTCGCAATAGATCTCGAGCCTTCTAACGACAAATTCTGGAGCAACTACCTATTTGCCCTTAATTTTAGGTCAAATTTAGATAATCAGGAAGTTTGCGATGAAAATTGTAGGTGGGGAAATATTAAAAGAAATAAAAATGCAGAAACAACTCGATTCGTGAATTCTAAAGAGACTAATAGACCTCTCCGTATAGCCTACTTTCTTCCAGAACTAGACCAGCATGTGACACCTAGATTTTTAAAGCCAATACTTTCAAACCATAATAAAGCAAAATTTGTGGTCTACATATACGGTTATACGAACAAAGGCAAACCCCAGCAATTTCTGACAAAAGGGCCACATATCTGGGTTGATATTAAAAATATGAGAGAAAGGGATATCGCCCAGAAAATTCGCAGTGATCGAATTGATATTTTCATTCACCCGTGTACTTTTAAAACCCGCTATAGAAATATCTTAAGGTACAAACCTGCTCCAATTCAGATTGCTGGTATTAACTTGGTTTCAACCACAGGTTTGGAGGAGACCTCCTATTTATTATCTGATGAAATAACAACTCCATATGGATCGTCAGATAAATTCTTTACAGAAAAACTTGTCCGGCTTTCCCAATTCAACGTTTTTGGACCCTCAGGCAATCTGCCAAAAATTATTTTATCCCCAGTTTTCAAGAATAGATTTATAACTTTCGGATGTTTTAACAATCCTACAAAGTATGGGAAACAATGCATTAGCCTATGGTCAAAAATATTACTAAAGTCTCCGAAGAATAAATTGTTGTTAAAACACCGGGCCTTTGAGAATACAGAAGTAAGGAATTTTTTTACTAAACAATTTGTTCATAATGGTGTTAATGAAACCCAGCTCCTCTATAGTGGATACACGCAAAAGACAGCAAAATACCTGGAACATTATAATTTAGTCGACATATGCCTTGATCCAATACCCTTTGGAGGTGGAACAACTAGTTATGAAGCAGTTATAATGGGTGTCCCAATTATAACTCTTTTGGGAGATAGTGTAATGGGTAGGT
>PTLG01000176.1 GCA_002937995.1 Alphaproteobacteria bacterium MarineAlpha3_Bin7
ACTCCTGGTAAGGTAAGGTTTTTTGTAGGCTTATCTTTTGGCGGGCTTGCTTTACTTGCTTGGGGCGGCCGCTCAGAAGTCAAGACGACTGTTGTATTAAGGACTTCGGGGATTTCACTAATCTTTTTCTCACAGAGTTGTCTTACCTCCTCCATTTCTTCAATCTTTTCGGGTGTCGTCTCTATTGATATTTGAACAAGACCATCTTTTATGGCTATTCCAGATAAATGACCTGATTGAACGATATTCTCTTGGTCCCCAGGAACGGTTATCTCTGATAGAGCTATTTTGATATGTTCTTCATTTAATTCAGCCATAAGAAAAAGTTCCAACTTTAGTTTTTTAAGCCCTAGTGCTATTGATTTATAAAATATAGTATAAATTTACATATTGAAATTCTTTATAGTTAGAAACTCAAAATATACAAAAGGTTATGTGTTACTAAAAATTAAAGGTTAAAAAATTTAATATAAAATAGCTGATAAGTATGTTAACTATCGAACTAAAGTTTAGATAATTTTTGACGGGAGAGGTCTTTATGGGCAAGGTTAAGCCACATCTCGAATTTGAAGAATTGAATATGACTGAAGGCTGGGAAGAGCCAGAGGGGTATCCAAAAGGGATGCAGCAAAAAATTTTGACCTCTGATCTTGATGAGGCAAAAAAGACTGGGAGTAGATCTCGCTTTCTAAGGCTATTACCAGGTGTTTATTCAACTGAACCATTTATTCATGATCACTGGGAAGAAGTTTTTCTTTTTGAAGGTGATTTGATTGTAGGTAACGATAGAGAGGGTAACGAGGGCGAAAAATTTTTGGCGCCTACGTACGCTTGTAGACCTCCAGGTGTTTACCATGGTCCCTTTAAGTCAGATGGCGGCTGTATAATGTTTGAGCTACATTATTACCAGAAAAAAGATAGTTTTTAGTTCTTAATGGGTTAATATAAAAAAACTAGCGTCAGTTAATAGCTAGGTTTTTGGCTTTGTAGAGGTGGCAGAAATGATAAAGACAGGTAAGGAACACCTAGAGAGTTTAAGAGACGGAAGAGTTGTTTTCATCGGGGACGAAAGAATTGAAGATGTAACTACTCATCCCGCCTTTCGTAGGGCTGCTAAAACAGTGGCAGGACTTTACGACCTAAAACATCAGAGAGAAAATCGTGAGATTTTGACCTTCCAGGAGGAGAATCAGACTCATTCCATGTGGTTTTTACAAGCTAAAAACCAGGATGATTTAAGGAAAAGAATGGCGGCTCATAAACTTATTGCCGATCAAACATGCGGTATGATGGGAAGGTCAATGGACCATGTGTCAAGTTTTGTTACTGGCATGTCAACCAATCCCTCAATTTTTGATACGGAAAAACATAAGTTTTCTGAAAATATTTTGAATTACTACAAATATATGAAAGAGAATGATATTTTTGCCACTTATGCCGTGCTTCCCCCCCAAGCTGCCCGAAACCCTGAGTTCTACCAAAAGAAAAACCTACCTATTCCAACCCTAATGGTGACAGGTCAAGATGCCGAAGGGGTGACAATTTCTGGTATGAAGATGCTCGCCACAAGTGCGGTATTTTGTAATGATATATGGATTGGCAATTTATTACCACTTGCGCCTGACCAAGTAAAACAAGCAATTACTTGTGCCGTACCCTGTAATAGTAAGGGTATTACCATGTGGATGAGGCAACCTATTTCCCTAAATGCAGAAAATCAATTTGATGCGCCACTTACTTGGAACATGGATGAGACCGACGTATTGGTTATGTGTGATAATGTAAAAGTACCATGGGAAAAAGTTTTTGTGTTGGACGATGCGGTTTTAGCTCGGGAAATCTATATCAAGACGCCTGGCCATTGCTATGGAAATCACCAGTCAAATGTTCGTTTTTGGTCAAAAATGGAGTTAATTACAGGTCTTGCTAGTAAGGTAACGCAAGCAACTGGAGCAGACCAAGTTCCAGCAGTTAGAGAGACACTCGGAAGGCTGGCAGCCCTAGAGGCTACTCTTTCCGGTATTATTCACGGTCAAATAGAGGCAGCGGAAAGTTGGCCAGAAGGTTTTTCTACTTTTAACCGACGAATGATGTATGCCGCTCTCAATTGGTGTACTGAGAACCACTCTCATATTATTGATTTACTAAGAGAGTTGTGTGGAGGTGGGGTGTTTCAAATGCCTGCGAGTATCTCTGTTATGCATGATAAGGATTTGAGGAAAAATTTTGAGGAATACTTTCAGACCCCTCAAATGAACGCTCCAGATAGAATGAAGTTATTTAGGTTAGCTTGGGATGTTGTTGGTTCAGAGTTTGCTGGGCGACAACAACAATATGAGAAATTTTATGCGGGTGCATCTTTCATTATTAGAAATCATAGTTTCAGAGAAGCACCTTGGGAAGATCTAGATGGTGTGGTTGACAATTTAATGTCAAAATATGATATACCTGAGCCTGGTATTAAAGAGGCGGCCGCAGAATAAAAGTATCTACTTGTTCGAGTATTCCTTAAGAAAAATAATTTACTTAAGCAGTCTTATTTGAGGTTTTAGTTGCCAAAATTTAATTTTAATTTTGTGAAAAAAACTCAAACAACCGAGGGTAATCTAGATGTTCACGATCTCATTATTGCTGGATGGACTGGGCGAGATGCTGAAGCAGTGGAAAAACATATTTTAGAATTAGAGAAAATTGGGATTTCCAGGCCCAGTTCAACTCCAATTTTTTACCGAGCCTCCTCAGATTTACTCACTCAAGGTGAGAAAATAACAGTTGTAGGTAATAATACATCAGGAGAAGTTGAGGTTTTTATTGTTTTTGTTGAAGGTGAGTTGTGGTTGGGAGTCGGCTCCGATCATACCGATAGAGAAACAGAGGCATATAGTGTCGCCATATCAAAGCAAGCTTGTGCTAAACCGATTTCTAGAACACTTTGGAATTATAAGGATGTAGAAGCTCATTGGGATAGACTTGTACTCAGGTCCTTTGTAACGATAGACGGAGACAGACAGCTTTATCAAGAGGGTGAATTGTCTTCGATGATTGGTATTGAAACACTTATAAACAAGTACAATTCCAGTTTTGGAGAAATAAATAATAATACTGTCATGTTTTGTGGAACGCTGGCGGCCATTGGAGGGATCAGATCAAGTGATTCGTTCGAAATGGAATTATTTGACCCAACGGATCGTTTTTCCATAACTCATAGCTATGACTTAGTTTCCCTCCCAAATATTACGTAATTATTTGATCGATATTTTCGGATAATCAATCTAAAATATTAGTATAAGTAGTGAAAATAATTTCGGTGAATAGCAGTGAGTAAAACAGTTGGTTTTGAAAAAGTTAGTAATTTGGGGGTTGTAACTATAAACAATCCACCTGTGAATGCCATCAACCAGCAAGTCAGGTTAGGTTTAGAGGAAGTTTTTTCAAAAGAACAACCTGAGGTAAGCGCGATAGTGTTATGTTGTACTGGAAAAACATTTTGTTCCGGAGCAGATATAAAGGAATTCGATAACCCAATTGAAGACCCAAGTTACCAGCATGTGTTTAAACTTATAGAAAACTATAAAATTCCTGTAATTGCGGTAATGCATGGAACAGTGTTGGGTGCGGGGCTTGAGTTAGCATTAGCCTGTCATTATCGCTGCGCCCTTGATGACACTCGCCTGGGACTTCCAGAAATTTCTCTAGGTATAATTCCAGGCGCTGGAGGCACCCAGAGATTGCCAAGAATTATTGGAGCGAAAGCTGCCTTAGAATTTATTTTCGGCATTAAGCCAATAGCCGCCAGTGATGCACTTGATCTAAATCTTTTGGATGAGGTTATCTATTCTGACGCTCCGTCTGGTGGATTAGAATATGCAAGTTCCTTAGTTGAAAGAGAGGTGCCAATCAGGAGAACTGCAGATATAGCTGTGGATACGACAGGGTTTTCAGAGGAATTTATTAATGATGCGCGAAAGCGCGTGGAAAAAGTGGCAAGGGGTCAGCATGCTCCTGATTTAGTTATCCAGTCAATAAAAAATGCAATAAGTATGAGTTTTGAGGAGGGTATAAAGGTTGAAAAACAAATTGGTGAAAAATCACTAAACAGCGACGAGGCGAAAGCTCTAAGGCACATCTTTTTTGCAGAGAGAAAAGTAAGCCAGGTTCCAGGAGCTTCTCCATCAGGAAAAATAATAGATATAGATAATGTCGGTATTATCGGATCTGGAACCATGGGTGGGGGCATCGCTATGAATTTTCTGAATATTGGTGTGCCCGTGACTATCGTTGATCTCTCAGAGAGTGCTCTTGATAAAGGTATTGATCTCATTAGCAGGAATTATCAAATTTCTGTTGATCGTGGCAGAGTCTCCAAGTCACAAATGGAAGAGAGGATGGGGTTGATAAAAAAATCAACTCTTTACGAATCCATATCCCAGTGTGATCTAGTTATAGAGGCAGTATTTGAGGATATTGAGTTAAAAAAGACAATCTTTCATAATTTAGATAAACTTTGTAAACCAGATTCTATTCTTGCTACCAACACATCGACGCTGGATGTCGATGAGATAGCTGCTTCCACCAATCGCCCGGAAAAAGTACTGGGATTACATTTTTTTAGTCCAGCAAACGTAATGAAATTACTTGAAATTGTGAGAGGTAATAAAACATCACCTGAAACTCTAGCTAGCGGATTAAATTTGGCAAAGAAAATAAAGAAGGTAGGTGTCGTAGCTGGGGTTTGTTTTGGTTTTATAGGAAATAGAATGATGATTGAAGGATTTCATCGGGAAGCTGATCACCTGTTATTGGAAGGTGCGTCCCCCAGCCAGATTGACAGGGTAATGTATGAATTTGGTTTCCCGATGGGGCCATTTGCTATGCACGATATGGCAGGGGTTGACATAATGCATAGTATTCTCAGCGCAGAAGATAAAAAGAAACAATATCCAGAGCCTTTTTTTAACGTTTTGTACCAAGTTGGTGAAAGTGGGCGTTTTGGCCAAAAGACAGGAAAAGGTTTTTATTTATATGAAAAAGGAAGTCGTTCCCCAATCCATG
>PTLG01000177.1 GCA_002937995.1 Alphaproteobacteria bacterium MarineAlpha3_Bin7
AAAATTTCTCTGAGTACTAATGTTAACAAACATGCTGAAGGCTCTTGTCTTGTGAAATATGGTGATACACATGTTATTTGTACTGCTAGTGTGGATGAAAGGCTGCCGGCATGGGTGAAAGATCTTGGACACGGATGGATAACTGCAGAGTATGGCATGTTGCCCAGATCTACTGGAGAGAGGTCGAGCCGCGAGGCCTCAAGAGGCAAACAGGGCGGCAGGACAATGGAGATACAAAGGCTAATAGGAAGGTCTTTAAGGGCTGCAACTAATCTTAGCCAAATACCGGAAATACAAATAAGAGTTGACTGTGACGTTATCCAGGCCGACGGTGGAACTAGGACGGCATCAATTACAGGCGGATTTGTAGCTTTATATAAGGCCTGTGGGTTGTTAGTAAGTTCTGGTCGTATTGAAAGTCTACCTTTCTCAAAAATGGTTGCAGCTGTTTCTTGTGGAATTTATGAAGACCAGGCTATAGTTGATTTGGATTACGATGAAGACAGCTCAGCTATTGTTGACTCAAATTTTGTAATGACCGAACACGGCGATATAGTTGAGGTGCAAGTTACTGCTGAGAAAGAGCCGTTTCCTCAAACCCAACTTGACTCTATGACTGGCCTTGCACAAAAAGCAATAGGACAAATTGCAGGAAAACAAAAGGAAGCTCTGGGGGTTTAGAGGGAAAGGTTAAAAAAGCAGTGACAGGAAACAGAAAGTTTAGAGAAACCTGCTTGGTTATTGCGAGCCATAACAAGGGCAAGGTGAGAGAAATGTGTGATCTTTTCAAAAACCTAGTGCCAAAACTAATTTCTGCGGCAGAACTAAATTTAGACGAACCAGAGGAGACAGGAATTTCGTTTGCAGAAAACGCTGAGATTAAAGCTCTAGCTGCGTCAAAGTCATCTAACTTGCCGTCGTTAGCAGATGACTCAGGGTTGGTGGTTCCAGCGTTAGGGGGCGAGCCAGGAATTTACTCTGCAAGATGGGGGGGTGATGATAGAAATTTTGATTTGGCTATGGAAAGAGTAAATAGAGAACTTTCAAACAAATCGAACAGGGAGGCCCATTTTGTGTGTTCGTTGAGTTTAGCTTGGCCAGACGGCTACTTGGCGACGGTAGAGGGAAGGGTTTTTGGACAGTTGGTATGGCCGCCAAAAGGCGACAGGGGCTTTGGTTACGACCCAATATTTAAGGCAGACGGATATAAAATCACTTTTGGGGAAATGGACCCAGCTGCGAAGCATAAAATTAGTCACAGGGCATATGCCTTTGATAAATTAGTGAAAATATGTTTTTAATTTACATATTTTAAAGCACGCTGTATGAAACATTTTGGTATTTATATACATTGGCCATTTTGCGAGTCTAAGTGTCCATACTGTGATTTTAATAGCCATGTGGAAGAAAGTATAGATGAGGGAAGGTGGTTGGCTGCCTATTTGTCCGAGTTAAACAGATACGCAAATACGACAAGCAAAAGAACAGTTACAAGCATATTTTTTGGCGGGGGAACACCAAGCTTAATGGGCTCTGAAACATTGGGCGAGATAATTAAAGCTATCAGTGATCGCTGGAATTTATGGAAAAATGCAGAAATCACTTTGGAGGCCAACCCTTCTTCTGCAGAAAAGAATAAATTTATTGAATTTAAACAAAACGGTGTAACGCGTTTATCGCTTGGGGTGCAAAGTTTAGATGAGGATTCCCTGTTGTTCTTGGGCAGGAAACACTCGGTCTCGGAGGCCAAGGAAGCAGCTGTTGTAGCTAGCGAAGTTTTTGATAGGTTTTCCTTAGACGTGATTTATGGACTACCCGGTCAGTCTCCAACTAAATGGAAAAGGGAGCTGGCTGAGATATTAAAACTAGTTACAACCCATATTTCCGCCTATCAGTTAACCATTGAACCAGGCACACAGTTTTACCGAGACAAAGTAAACACAGGGGGCGAAGCTGTTGAAAAGAAAATGTTTGATTACACATACGATTTATTAGAAAAGAAAAACTTAAACGCTTACGAAATATCCAACTTCGCCAAACCAGGACACGAGTGTTTACACAATTGTACGTATTGGACTGGTGACGATTATTTGGGCATAGGCCCTGGTTCTCATGGTAGAATAACAAAATCTGACTTTAATTATTTGGGGCTTGAGACCTATGCCACCCTGGGAATAAAATCGCCAAAAAAGTGGCTGGAAAACGTGGAAGAAAAAGGTTCAGGTGACCTTAGAACTTCAAAATTAAAACCTTCTGAGAGAATTGACGAACTTATAATTTGTGGTTTGCGAATGGCCAAGGGTTTAGATACAGGAAAGTTTTTCAGTCAAACAGGCATAAGCTTGTATGATGTGATCAATAAAGAAAAATTATTAACCTTTAAAGAAAGGGGGTGGGTAAAGCAAAACAAAGACACCTTATTCTTAACCCACAAAGGCAGAAATTTTTTAAACTATTTGGCTGTCGACCTCTTAGCTTAGTTATCTTTAAAAGTTTTTGGTGCTTGGTCCAAAGTTTTATTACCTGTGCCAAGTACTTGGTAAATGGCTAGTCCTCGTTGAGCAAAGCCACTTTTGGTAAATCTAAAAATCCCATCCTTACCACCAAAACCTTGCCGGGTTACTAACTGTCTAGGGTCAAAACTTCCATCCTCTTGAACAAAAACCGCGGCTATAGCTGTTGCATCATAAGCTAAAGAGGCAAGTCGAGGGGGAGGCCCCTCTCCAAACATCTCAGTGTAATCTTTTATGAATAGCTTTCTGTCTTCCTTTGGTGGGGCAGAGTACCAACCACCAACAAGCATGGGTTCGGAGTTAGCTGTTTGGAAGTCCCATAGGCTGGTACCTAAAAGCTGTGTTTTTTTTGGATCGACATCGAAATAGGACAAAAGAGCAGCCAGAGCTCTAAGGCGTTCACCTCCTGCCGGAACTAGAAGTGCGTCAAAGGGTAGATCTCCATAAGTTTGCATATTGTTTAAGCGTTTTAGCCTCGCTTTTGCTTTTTCGTCGCCCCTGTCCTTTAAAAGACTCTTCTGTTCAGCAAGTCTATCCTTTCTTAGATTAAAGGCAGTGAGTGCTTTTACAATCTCCCCTGTCCAAGATTTAGGCCCAAAATCTGTTTCCAGTGGGTTGAAGAAAGCTACGTTGTATATTTCCAAACCAGCCCCTTTAAGGGTTTTTTCCATTTCGTCCTTAATGATGAAGCCGTATTGGTTTTTTGGAGCTAACAATGCAAATTTTTTGTTGCCCTTGGTCATGGCATATTTGATTATCCTGTTTACCTCTTCGCCAGGCCAAAGGCCCATGGTAAAGACCTTGCTGGTTGAGACACCTCTGTTATTTGAGAAGGAGAGTATTGAAACATTTGTATTGTTAGCTATTTCTGTGGCAGCTTTAACCGAATCAGAAAATAGTGGCCCTAGTATGAGCGACGCTCCATCAGAAACCGCCATCTGGGCCGCCTCGGCTGCCCCAGAGGGAGTTCCCCGAGTGTCTTGAGGGAGCAGCTCAAAATCTTTGTTGTGAAAGTGAAACAAAGCCAGCTTTGAAGCATTTAATAGGGCATTTCCTAGCTTAGCGTGAGTTCCTGTAAGGGGTAACAAAATTGCTATCCTGGGAACATTTTCCCGAATGGGCGGGGGTGGGGGCAAAGAAAATCTTCCCTCAGAACCCTCATCGCCCATGGTTGTTGTCTCTTGAATTTCCATAAGTCCCGGTATAATCGGTGTGTTTTGAGCAAAATATAAATTTTCTCTAATTTCCTTTGAGAGAGAAATTGTCGGCAGACAACATAAAGAGAGTAATTTCGTACTGATGAAAAACAGAATAAATATTTTTTGTAATATTCTCATAAATGCTTCAGTGTAGCCAAATGTTGTTCGCAATTTTATTATGAGGTGAATCCTATCTATAAAGTGACAAATAGCAAACACGAGGTAGGTAAAATTGATTTAAAACCTGGCCTATATATTGTAGCAACCCCTATAGGAAACCTTGGCGATGTTTCCCTAAGGGCATTGGAGACATTAAACTCAGTAGATCAAATTGCTTGTGAGGATACTCGGGTAACCAAAAAACTGTTGAAGAGTTTTGCCATTGCTACCCGGCTAACGTCCTATCATGAGTATAATGCAAAAAGAAACAGGCCTAAGCTTATAGCTAAAATGTTGGATGGTCGCGCGTTAGCATTGGTAAGTGATGCTGGAACCCCGACAATTTGTGATCCAGGTTACAAGCTTGTTAGGGAATGTATTACCAATAATATTACTATAACTTTTTTGCCAGGAGCTTCAGCATCACTATCGGGCTTGGTCTTGTCAGGATTGCCTACGGACCGGTTTTATTTTCACGGTTACTTGGCCCCAAAGCAAAAAAAAAGGAAACAAGAGCTCTATGATTTGAATACCATTCCAACAACCATAGTGATCTATGAAACGAGCGAGAGGTTGATGGGTGCTCTAGAAGATATTCTTGCCGTTCTAGGAAACAGAGAAATAGCTGTAGCCCGAGAGCTTACTAAGCTTTATGAGGAGATAAAAAGAGGCAGGGTAGAGGAAATCTTGAAAGAACTATACTCAAATCAAAAGCTAAAAGGAGAATATGTGATTGTTTTAGGCCCCAAGGCAGCTGAGGTTGTCGTTGGTGATAAGGAGTTATCAAAAATTCTGCTTAATAGAATGGAGGACATGAGCCTTAAAGACGCAGTTTTAGAGGTGGTTTCATTAACTAAGCGGAGTCGGCAAGAAATATATAAAATTGCTTTGGCAGTTAAAAAGGCGAAAAAAGGCTGAGCTGTAATAAAAAGTTTAACCGTTATTTATTAGTAAACTAAGAATAGGTTGTTTTGACGAAATATTAATTACTAAGATACTAACCTTTGAAG
>PTLG01000178.1 GCA_002937995.1 Alphaproteobacteria bacterium MarineAlpha3_Bin7
ATAGCTGCCCACCCTAATAACGCTCCCCAATTGAAAGCTATTCCCAAAATTAATTGCGGCCAGTGAGTGATTCTTTTCATCAATGGGTAGACCAAGACGACTAATAAAGATGAAGCACCTATAATGATCGCAAAAAAGTTAAATTGTATGAGAATTACTAGGCCCAGTAGACTGAGAAAAGCCATAAATACCAATGCCCTTATAATACTTATCTCACCAGAAGGAAGTGGCCTATCAGAAGTACGAGCGACCTTTGAATCATAATCCTTGTCAAAAACATCATTTAGTATGCACCCAGCTCCCCTCATAACTATAGCACCCAGAGCAAACAACAGAAAAAGCCAAAAAATATAAATGTGCCTTTCTGGTTCATCCAGCGGATCAAAACCTGCAAATAGTAGAGACCACCATCCTGGAAAAAGAACTAGCCATGTTCCTATGGGCCTATCAAAACGAGCTAACCTAATATAAGGTCTAATTGCCGAAGGCATACTTTCCACCCAATTGTTCCTGGGGATATCACTCGAATAATTTCTCAAAACATTCGCTTTTTAAACATAAGCTAAGACAATCCCAAAAAAGACTATTAAATGCTGTGATAAATACTCAATATTGCATCATCTATTTGACACAATAGACCTTCTAAACTCATTTCAAAAATATAAACTCCATATTTTTGCTCAATTACCGCTAATACTCTTCTTTTGATTGTTTTCTATCAATATTGGCCTCTTTATCTTCTGTCCAGTCGTCTTGGTTAAAATTAGCTGTATCTGAAGAACCAACTGGGTAAGAATTTGTTTCACTCTGTGAATTACTATCACGCGGAGGATAAAGTGGATCATAATCATCAAGAGACCTATATTTTGGGTTTTCTACAATCGTCTCTTTTCGCTCTAATTTTTCTAAAGATGTAATTATTTCCTCGTAACTAGTGTAAGGCTCTTCCTCTTCAGATTCCGATTCATTTTTTTTACCAGCATAAGAACTCCAAACCAAAATAGACCCTGGGATGCCAAGCAAAAACCAGCCTGGAAAAAGCAAAATCGTTTGAGAAACAGGATCCCAAAGTATTGTATGTAGTCTAGTAGTAATAAAAGTTTTCAAACCGACATAAAATTTTGGGGCTACCGCACTCAGTACATCTCCTGCACCCAAGATTACTATGTTACCAGACTCCCCTAATAGGCCTCTAGCAGCACTCTCAGCAGCAGCAGATATAAACGCTCCCACCAATAACAACCAGCCTATTCTACTTCTCAACTTCATCCAGTCGAGACTATCAGCCTTTTATAAAAGATAATAGTCTTGTAGCTAAAAATATTATTTACGTAAACCGTTGCTGACTGCGCTAGGGTCCGTTATTTTAGGCAATAAGATTATGATTTAAGGAGGGGTGGCCGAGTGGCTGAAGGCGCACGCTTGGAAAGCGTGTATAGGGTTTATAGCTCTATCGAGGGTTCGAATCCCTCTCCCTCCGCCACAATCTATTTTACTCCGATTATTAACTAAAACAGACATAAATACCTAAAAACTGCTGGACCAGTAATGGAAAAATCAAAATTTGATAGATACCCAAAGCTTACAATGACGGGCTTGATCTTAATAGGCTTAGTCTTGGTTATATTTATTTTTGAACTATCTCTCAGATTTATCAGCCCAATAGCCGTTTCAAATGTGGGGTTTGTAGACACTGTAAATGGTAAAACCTACGGCTGGGGCTTCAACCCAAATGCCCTGGTTAGGATTGAAGATCCCGATACTGGCAAGGTAACTCAAGACAATGTAAATAACAGAGGTTGGAGAGACCAAAACCGGAGCTTAATAAACAAAAAAAATTCCTTCAGGATTCTTGTTTTGGGAGACTCTCTCACTTTCGGGTTTATAGTTCCAAGAACTGGTACCTTTACCCAACTATTAGAAAACAAATTTTTAAAAAGAAACTTAAACGTAGAAGTTATTAATATTTCATATTCTGGTTGGAGCACCAGTCAACAATTGGAAGCACTAAAATTAGAAGGGGTGCTCTATAAGCCTGATGTGGTTCTGGTTCACTTTTGTATTAATGATCTCGACGAAAACTTTCGGTATGAGGATCCAGGGAAATTTGGAAATAGGGTCCCCTTCTATCACCAAATCTCAAAAAATAACAAGTTAGTTAGAAGAACCAATGCAAGGTTCGTTCTAGAACAAAAAGCTATTACTAGAAAATATTTGATTTCTAAATCAGAAATATTAAAAAGGCTTTGGCTAGCCAATCTATCATTCAAGCACCAGACCCAACCCACTTACGATATATCTCTGAACAAGATCAATCAGATTAAACACATATTAGACAATAAATTTCCAAAACAACTTGCCAGAGACCTTATAAAGTTAAACCGCACAAATTTTCAGGCTTCTGATATTTACAAGCTGTTATCCAAGTTTAACCTCTCAAAAAATTCTATTTCTGTAGTTCTTCGTCTGTTAGAAAACAGGCCATTCCTAAAAGAAATAGTTGCCGGCGTAGAGAATAAGCCCGATAATTTTTCAGATAGGCGATGGCTATTATATGAAGCAATTATTAGAGAGATGCAGAACGTGTGTGAGAGTATTGGCTGTGATTTGGCAATCTCGTCAGATCATGGCAAAGGAAGATATAAGTGGCAAAAAGAATGGTATATTACGAAAGATGACGACATCTCCCGAACGAACTTCTTTTCTATAAATAAGAATCTTGGGCGTATAGCTAATAAATTAGGAATTGGTTTTGTAGCTGCCAAAAGAGGAAGCCCCAGGGCACGAAATGATTCCCATATTAACCTAGAGGGCAACGAGGTTCTCGCTGATGAATTGTTCAATTTTTTTATGTTCAAATATAAAAATAGGTTCAAAGACCTTAATTAAATCCCCTAGGTGGTGTTAAATCTTTTCTGTTCCACCACAATAATTCTCCCTTCAAAAACGCCTGAGCTAAATCATTCTCCGGGCTATCAAAAAATTTCCTTGCGGTAGCCCGTTCGAGAAGCCTGCCCCTATATAAAAATAGTATATCTCTTCCTAGTCTTTTAGCTTGTCCCAAGTCTTGCGTAGTCATAATGACTTTTGTCCCAGCTTTTTCAATAGCATGGATTATCCCCTCCAAAGCATACGTTCCCGAAGGGTCAAGAGAAGCTGACGGCTCGTCCAAAAAAAGAACCTCTGGTCTTAACAACCAAGCTCTAGCCAGCGCAAGCCTTTGTTGTTCCCCCACGGACAGTTTTCGGGCTGAAACTCTCGCTAAACGACTGAGCCCCGTTTGATCTAAAAGCTCCCTTACCCTTAGTTCTCTATCAGATTTCATAACTTTTCTGCACTTTAGTGGATGCAGTAAATTCTCAATAACTGATCTACGCAATATAGTTGGTCTCTGAAACATCATAGCCTGGTATTTTTTGCAATCCCGCCCCCTAAAGCCCTCCCAAACAACCTCTCCAGAGGTGGGAGTTATTATTCCGTGACAAAGTTTTAAAAATAAACTTTTGCCTGCGCCGTTAGGTCCTATAATCACAGATACCCCACCTCGACTAAATTCTGTCGAAATGTCCTTGATGAACCTTCTTCCTGAAATTTCAAGGGACACTTCCTTTATGGCAAGAGGTAAGATTTTGTTCTCTTGCTTTCTACCAATATTAGTTTCCAGTTCACTCATAATGTGACTCTGCCCAATCATTGATTGCAAAAACACAAATGTTAATTATCACAGCCAATATTAATAAAATAATCCCTAAACCAAGTGCTAATGCTAAATTTCCTTTACTTGTCTCCAGCGCTATAGCAGTCGTCATTACCCTAGTGACATGGTCTATGTTACCGCCAACTATCATTACCGCCCCGACCTCGGCACTAGCCCGCCCAAATCCTGCTAACACTGCTGTTGTCACTTTAAACCTTCCGTCCCAAAGCAAGGTTTTTGTATTTTGCCACCCTGTCGAACCAATAGAATTAAAATATTCAGCATATTCTCTCCAAATTTCATCCATAACTTGACGAATTAAAGCAACCATTATGGGTAAAATTAAAATTACTTGCGCTATAATCATTGAGGTAGGGGAAAATAGTAATCCTAGAGTGCCAAAGGGGCCTGACCTAGATAGTAAGAGGTACACAACAAGGCCCACAACCACTGGGGGTAACCCCATCAATGAATTGAAAAAAACTACAAAAGCGGTTCTACCAGGAAACTGTACAGTAGCAAGTACAGTACCCAAAGGGAGCCCTAAAACCCCTGCTATAAAAACTGCTATTGCACTAACACTCAAAGATAAAACGATTATCTCAATTAAATATTCGTCTAAGCCTACAATTAAAGCAAATGCCGCAGCAAATGCTTCCATAAAGTCATTCATAAGATCATCCTATTGACTCCAAAAATCCTACATTCTATTCGTTATTGATTTAATAAGTTAATTTTCTTTGTTGGTAATCAACCCTTCCAATAATCCAACATCAGCAACAAAGTAACGCTCAAACTTATCCATTATTTCTCGATCCCTAGCATGTTTGGAGTTTGTTGCAGTAGTAATATTACGATTATAAGTTTCATCTTTTGCCGCCTTTCCCGCCTTCCAATGTCGGTGCTCGACTAAGATATCAGGAATATAAATTGCTCTATCAATTGACTTTGCTAACATCCAAACCCACGTATCTATGAAAAAGTGTTGAAAGAAAGGAAACATAAAGTAACCAAGTTCTTTTACCCACTTTTTACTAACTATTGGAAATGTACAAAACTTTTGCGACTCCCAGGCGTCATTAAACCACATGCAATAAATTTCATCTGGATATTTTTCTA
>PTLG01000179.1 GCA_002937995.1 Alphaproteobacteria bacterium MarineAlpha3_Bin7
CAACATGCTGACCAATTAGGCTAGGCATCCCAACATCAAGCGCTTCTAATTGCCCTAATTCCTCGGCGTGGCCTTCAATTAGATCAGCAAAACGATGCATTAGCCGCTCGCGGTTAGCAGGCGGCATATCTCGCCACATAGGATCATGAAAAGCCTGATGTGCTGCCTGTACTGCTTGGTCAATATCTTCTGATGTTCCTCTAGGTACCTCAGTTAAAACCTCTGCACTAGATGGATCAATAACGGGGATTTTTGCGTCTGCAGCTCCATTTACCCACTCTCCCGCAATAAAATGTTTCATCTCCCGTTCTAAAAAATACTTAGTATCTGGGATTAAATTCTTTAAATTATTCGCCATAACATTCATATCAATCTCCTAGTTACTAGTAAGTCATTGCAATATACTTCCAAGGACTTTTTTCTGTATTTCTGTCTACAATAACATCAATTACTGCTGGAACCCCATTTTTTATTGCCTGTTGTAAAGCTATTTTCAACTCATTGGGATTTTCAACATGGTACCCTTCTATTCCAAAGACCTTAGCTAGTTCACAAAAATCTGGGTTATCAAACTCTCCCAGGATTGGCTTTCGTTTATAAATTTTCCGCATGTCTCGACGAACATTCCCAAAAGCAGAATTATTCATAATAATTGTAATTAGTGCTATTCCATCCTGAGCGGCAGTAGCTAATTCTTGAACACCGAACATAAACCCACCATCCCCAGTGATGGAAATTACAACCTTATCCGGGTTCGCAACCTTTACGCCCAATGCAGTCTGAAAGCCAAACCCCAAATTTCCTTGAAAACCGCAAGTTACATACGTTCTCGGTTCATAAACCGGAAAAGCAAATGTAGAGGCAAAACCAAGTTGGCATATTTCCTCTACAAAAAATCCATCCCTGGGAAGAGCGTCTCTTATGACCTTTAAGTACTCTACATGTGGCTTAATCTCTTGGACTTTTTCACTTGCCCATTGCTTTGACCTTTTTATGTCCTCTATAGCTCCTGGCCTTGGTTTATACTTCCCTTTTACTTCCTTTATAATAGCCCCCGTGCCATCAATCGCATCAGCAACAATGCCGACATGGGGAACTAGCCGGCTCATTTCAAGCGGATCAATATCGATACGAATAAGGTGTGGCGGAGCTAATGGATTAACAACTGTTCCAAGCATATTAGACCAGCGCATATAGGGCATTTCTAATCTAGAACCTATACCTATTAAAACGTCGGAGTCGCGCCATAAGTCGTGAGCAGCAACAGTCGACACACCTAGATCATGATCCTCACCTACAATACCTCTGCCACCGCGAAGCGAGCTCACTGGTGCATGAAGTATCTCTGCTAGCTCTGTAACCGCTTCAGTTGCATGGAGGGCACCACTGCCAACAAGTATAATAGGATTTTTTGCCTCTTTTATTAGCTTTGCTGCAGCCTTAACTTCACTAGCTTGGACAGCCGGTGGTTCATCAATTTCAGCTCCCGGTAAAACACCCACCATCTCACTTTGCGCCATATCGTCCCAGCACATCTCAACGGAAACCGGTCCTGGGCGACCAGAACACATCACTCTAAACGCTTCATTAATGATCTCTGGAGCATCTGAAGGCCTATCTATTCTTACAGACCATTTTGTTAAAGTTTCCAAGGTAGCTATCTGGTCCGGAAGTTCGTGAAGGTGTCCTCGCAACTTTCCCATAGCTTCCCTTGGCACCTGCCCCGTCACACATAGAACTGGGACATTTGCACCCCACGCTGTACACAAAGCTGCCATAGTATTTAATATTCCTGGGCCAGGAACTACGGAGTAAACTCCAGGTTTCCCGGTAGATTTAGCATACCCAAAGGCCATATAAGCAGCACCCTGTTCGTGACGAGACCCGACCGTCCTCACTTTACTTTGGACTCGGGCAAGCGCATCGAAAATGGGGTACGTTTGTGCGCCAGGGATGCCAAATACAGTATCGACCCCATTAGCTAAAAGTGAACTGACAATGGCTTCACCACCACTCATTAACTGCTTTTGAAGATTATCAATCAATAACGCCGCCTTCTAAAAGAATTCCCATCAAATTAGGTAATATTTTGGGCTAAAACACATTTACGTGCAAGAACCTCACGTCCCCTGCTTGCTCAAACACATGCAAAAGTTGGCATACTGGTATACAAATATCATTCGCAAACCTTTTTACAACAAAAATGTAGGTAACAAAGGCTGCCAAAGCCTATAATACAGGAAAAACCACAAAATGTTGGGTTGGTTTGAAAGTGCATTTTGGTTTAGTATGACGGTGTTCTTGCTTTGGTTTTTCATATTAAGTTTAAGGAATTTTCTTAATGGAACGAAAAATTACCGCCATTTTAGCAGTAGATGTTGCTGGATTTAGCAAAATGATGGAAGAGGATGAAGAAAGGACGCTCGACCTCTTAAAAAACCGGAGGGAAATCATTGACGCTGAAATATCGGCGCATGGTGGTCAAATTTTTGGTACCGCCGGTGACAGTGTAATTGCACAATTCGACAGCCCAGTAAGAGCTACAGAGTGCGGTGTTCAGTTTCAAAACAAAATGCAGGCTTTAAATCAAGCTGGAGCAATAGACCACAAGATGGAATTCCGAGCCGGAATTAATATTGGTGACGTAATGGTAGACAAGAATAACCTATATGGTGATGCCGTTAATATTGCCTCTCGCCTAGAGTCTGAATCTCGTATCGCTGGAATTTGCGTTTCAAAAATTGTTATGGATATGGTCGCTGGTAAATTGAAGATTTCTTTCGAGGACGGAGGCCTTATAAATCTAAAAAATATTTCTGAACCCGTGCAGACATTCCATGTAATACCGTCCAAAGGTTCGGTACGTTGGCTAAATGATAGTACTGAAGGCCCTCAAATAAATATTCAAAAAGTGGAACCTGGTTCTCTTGCCGTAATGCTATTCAAAAATCTAAGCAAAGACGAGGAACAAGAATATTTTTGTGAAGGCTTTTCCGAAGATCTAATCTCAGTTCTTTCTCAATTTAAGAAACTAGTAGTTTTGTCTGGCAATGCTAGCTTTTCTTATCGGGACAGTGATAAAAAACCACAGGAAATAGGGAAAGAGTTAGGTGTTAAATATATCCTGGAAGGGAGCGTCCGTAAATTAGGACCAAAGATAAGGATAACCTCAAATTTGATACTTACTGAAAGTGGTAAGACGGTGTGGTCAAATAAATTTGATACAAGTATAGATGATATTTTTGATGTTCAAGATGACTTGATTGAAACTATTGTATCAACATTAGTTGGAAGAGTAGAGGCAGATACTATCCGGCAGTTGTCCTCTTCCCGACCAGAAAATTTAGGGGCATACGAAGTAGTATTACAGGGACTTGAATACCATAGGAAAAGTGGAATAACTAAAGAGAACGCCAAAACAGCTTTTAATCTGTTTGAGAAAGCCATTGAAATAGACCCCAACTACGCTAGGGCACATGCCTGGAGAGCTTGCTCGCTCGCAAACCTGTCAGAATGGAATGGAAATATCCTGGAAAACATATCTAGCTGTCAGAACTCCGTTATGAAAGCCTTTGAAATTGACCCGGATGACCCTGAGGCACACAGAATAATGGGGGCAATAAAACTGGTTAGTGAAGACTACGAGCAGGCTCTGTATCACCACGAGAGGGCTCGAGAATTATGTCCAAGTGATGCCTATATAATAGCAAGATATGCAACACTCTTAATTTATCTAGGTCAACCAGATAGGGCGCTTGAAGAAATAAGCAGAGCAAAAAGGATTGATCCTTTTTGTCCCGATATTTTGTTCGAGGATGAAGGCATGGCCTATTTTTGGCTAGATAATTTTAATGAAGCCTCCAATGCTTTTGAAAAACTTAAGATACCAACACGCAATAGCCTTTTTTATCATGCAGCCACCCTGTCAAATATGGGAGAGACAGACCGGGCACAAAATGTGTTAACTCAAGCGGAGTCAATGTCAGGAATAGGTGTACAGGAATTTATGGAAGGACAGAAATATAAAGACCATAAATATAGAGAACAATTAGCTACAGTCTTGATCTCAATTTCCAGTAACTAGATTTCATAAAACTTATAATATTATGAAAATTTCTGATTTTGATTTCCACCTCCCACCAAACTTAATTGCCCAAGAACCATACAACCCGAGGGATGGAGCTAAACTTTTGTCTGTAGGCTCAACTTTAGAAGATAAACTAATCACTGATCTTCTAGCAATACTATCGGCTGGTGATATGCTAGTCTTTAACGATACAAAAGTCATTCCTTGTAGATTAAACGGACAACAAAATAATCTTAACTTTGAAATTACCCTTCACAAACCTGTATCAAGCGATGAATGGCTGGCATTCGCAAAACCCGCCCGAAAACTCGAAGTAGGAAAAATACTTAGGTTTTCAGAGGATTTTGAGGCCATATTAATTAAAAAAAGAGTAGAGGGTGATATCCAACTAAAATTTGAAACAGATAAAACAGAACTCTTTGAAAAGCTCAAACAATATGGATCCGTTCCCTTACCACCCTACATAAAAAGGCCGAAGGGAATTACATTTAAAGATCAAACGGACTACCAAACGCTTTTTGCGCTTCACGAAGGAGCGGTAGCAGCACCAACGGCAGGTTTGCACTTTACCCAACAATTGCTCTCTAAACTTTCTGCCAAGGGTATTCTATTTAATTTTGTCACCCTTCATGTTGGCGCTGGTACTTTTTTACCCGTTCGAGTGGATAACATTGAAAAACACGAGATGCACTCTGAATGGGGAGAGGTAAGGG
>PTLG01000018.1 GCA_002937995.1 Alphaproteobacteria bacterium MarineAlpha3_Bin7
ATTAGTCATGATAAATAGATAGAAAATTATGATAAAAAACTTTTTGCCAAAAAGCCTATTGGGAAGAGCATTACTTATAATTGTAATGCCACTTATCATATTACAGCTAGTTTCTGCGACAATTTTTTATGAAACACATTGGGCTAAAGTTAGTAGAAAATTGGCCTATGGATTAGTGGGGGATATTGCCACACTAGTTGAACTTTTAAGGCTAGATAATACTGATCGGTCTCTAAAAAGTATACAGGCTCTTGCTTCTCAAAATATGGGTCTTTCCGTGCGCCTAAAAAGAAATCAAATATTGTCAAAAGTAGCCGAAGCGGAGCAGAGTTGGAATATAGAGGATAGCTTCGTTAAAATATTAACGAGTTCATTACAGAGGCCGTTCAATATTAAAGAGAGTACTATAGAAAAGCATATATTGGTTAATATACAGCTGTCCGAGGGGGTGCTTCAGGTGGAGTTTGCTCGCAAGCGTTTATTTAGCTCCACAACATACGTTTTTGTTCTTTGGATGGTAGGCACCTCAATGATACTTTTTGGTTTGGCTACTATTTTTATGCGCAACCAAGTGAAGCCAATACGGAGACTAGCAATAGCAGCCGAGGATTTTGGAAAAGGGAGAGACACGCCTAATTTTAAGCCAGAGGGTGCTATCGAGGTGAGGCAAGCTTCTTCAGCCTTCATTTCGATGCGTGATAGAATCAAGCGTCAAGTTTCCAGACGTACGGAAATGCTTGCCGGTGTCTCGCATGATCTTAGAACTCCCATAACCAGGATGAAGTTGCAGCTTGAATTATTGAAAGAAAATAAAAACACTGGAGAGTTGGCTAGGGATTTGTCAGAAATGGAGCATATGTTGGAAGGTTATTTGGCTTTTGCACGAGGTGAAGGGGAAGAGCTACCAAAAGAAGTGGACGTCGTAAAACTTGTTAAACAAGTCATAGAAGATGTAAAAAAGAATGGCGCAAATATTGGCCTAAGCTCCGAGAAGAGAGTGCTAATTTCATTGCGACCGAACCTTTTTCGGAGGTGTATAGCTAATCTAATAGAAAATGCAGATCGATATGCCAGTGCAGTTTCGGTGGATTTAACTGTCGAAGTGGGCTTTGTTAAAATTCTAATTGATGATAATGGGCCAGGAATTAGTGAAGAATTACGGGACCAAGTATTCAGGCCATTCTTTAGATTAGATGACTCTCGTAACTTGGATACTGGTGGTGTCGGTTTGGGCCTTGCGATCGCTAGGGATGCAATAATAAGTCATGGTGGAGAAATAGAATTGCAAGACTCGCCGACAGGAGGTCTCAGAGTTATGTTAAAACTTCCATTTTAATTCAACATAATTTTCAGCCAACTGTTACCTTTGGGTCTACTGAAGCCAAGACTATATGTTCATTCCTATCTGGAAGACCAAAAATTCAAAAGTATGACTAAACTCCCTAATTTATTTGTTTTGGATAACATTTCACAAATTGGTTGGAGATAATCTGCTCAGTAGTACTTCTAGTCTAGTTAAGGATTTATCCAGGTCTGCCATCGTTTTCGAAAGTCCTGGTGTGTCATCCTCCAGCCAGCAATACATAGCTTTTAAATAAATCGCAAATACAGCTTTAAGTCTAAATTTTCCTAATAAGCCTCGGTTAGGTATTGCACAAATTTCCATTATTTTATTAATGGACTGCAAAGAACTTATGATTCCGATAATGCCAGTCACTGGAGATTCTTTTGCAATACTTTTCATGATGTTTACAAGAGCCTCTTTGTTTTCGTTTA
Organism: Alphaproteobacteria bacterium MarineAlpha3_Bin7; assembly: GCA_002937995.1. GTDB lineage: Bacteria > Pseudomonadota > Alphaproteobacteria > Rhodospirillales > UBA2165. Next base: position 1,777 of record PTLG01000018.1, read on the forward strand.
ATATGTCAAAGCGTTCCATCAGAATCTCAAAAAGTAGATCCCTGGGATTGGCAGTTTCCTCTATGTTATGATTATTTTCGGATAGCCTCTTATCTACCAAACGGTTAAATTCAATCAATACCGCAGTTTTGGTTGGTAGTATTTTTATAATTTCACCAAGTGGAATTTTGGCCTCTTCAGAAATTATTTTCATAGAAATATTTTTCCAACTATTGGATTTAGCTAACTTAAGTGTCGCAGCTATAATTCTTTCTTCCTTGCTTCGTCTTTTGCGATTTTTGTTTTTTTGCATTCTTTTTATTTTCAATTACTAGTTTTAATAACGATTTACTTAGAGGTGGAAAAAACAATAAAATTAATTCCATAGCAATTTTGTTATATACCTGGAACTATATTATTATGAAACAAATTATATATTTTTGCTATAATAGTTATAATAATAGTTGAGTATTTTGGTGAAGATGATTTTTGATCCTTTAAAAGTTTTGTCACAAAGACTTCCTAGCCTCAATAAGGACGAGGAGATGCAACTTGCTCATAGGGCAAATTCTGGTGACAGTGATGCGTTAGAATTACTGGTCAAAAGTCATCTGACTTTCTTGATTAATATTGCTAAACGCTACAGTCGATCTGGTATACCTATTGGAGATTTATTACAGGAGGGTGTGATTGGTTTTATGCATGCGATCAAGAAATTTGACCCTGGCTTGAATACGCGACTCTCAACATATGCCAGATTTTGGGTTCGGGCGTCAATGCAGGATTATGTGTTGAAGTCTTGGTCAATTGTAAAATTTGGCAGTTCGAGTTCTCAGAAGTCTCTTTTTTTAAATTTGCGACGCAAGGCTTCGGAGGTAATTTATGGGGGAGATGTTGCAAGTGATCAAATAGTTTCCCAACTAGCAGAGCGATTTAAAACAACTTCAACTGAGGTAAGATCTTTAGCAAATAGAATTGTTTTTGGCGACCAGACATTAGAAACGTCAGGTAACAACCAATCAACAAAGTCATTATCAGATTATTTTATAAATGGATGTGTAACCCCGGAAGAAAAAGTTGTTTTGGATAATGAAAAAGCGAAAATATGCGAAGTAATCGGGCGGGCGTTAAAAAAATTGCCGGCAAGAGAACAATTTATTATAAGACACCGTTACTTGGAGGGGGCAAAACAAACTTTTGCCTCTATAGGTAAAGAACTTGGTTTATCTAAAGATAGGGTTAGACAGTTAGAGTTCCGGGCGCTCAAAACACTTAGAAAATTGACAGAGACAAGTCTCACTGATGCGCATATTATAATAAAATAAGTTAAGCTTTAGGAAGATAATTCTTTTGATCTTTGGTATGCCTTTTGTACCGCTTTTTCTACTATTGTCTCTAGCTGATTTTCATTTAAGAGAACTTTTAATGCAGCCTCAGTGGTTCCGCCTTTACTAGTGACACTCGTTCGAAGATCTTGTGTGGAGACATCTGATTGGTATAACAACTCACCTGACCCAGCAGCCGTTGCCCTTGATAGTTTGTCTGCTAATTCTGAGGGCAACCCAATTTTTTCACCAACTGACGAAAGACATTCTGTTAGGAGAAAAAAATAAGCTGGACCACTGCCAGATATGGCAGTTGCTGAGTCAATTTGTTTTTCTTCTTCCAACCAATAAACTTCTCCCACTGCCTCCAACAAATCTGAACATAGCTGTTTATGAATATCTTTGGTTTCCAAGCTAGCCATAGCTACAGAGACGCCTCGTTCTACTGAAGAGGCTATATTCGGCATTACTCTTATTATTGCAGCTTCTTTTCCCAGATGATTTTCAAAAAAGGATATTTTTTTGCCAGCAGCTATCGAAATAAACAGAGCTTTTCTTGTGAAAATTTTAAACTCCGGAACTACCGCCTCCATAATTTGTGGTTTTACAGCAAATAAAACAACTTCAGGATCATAATGTTTTGGTACTTCAGAAAGTTTTTTATAAGCATTAGTAACCAAAGAGCTAATTTTACTAGCAGCATCGTTGTTTGGTTCAATTACTGTGAGTTCGTATAAATGGCTAATTTTTTTTGCCCAGTTAGTCAAAAGCGCGGAACCCATTTTACCACTTCCAACGAGCAAAACTTTTTTCATATGGAGTTAAGCCTCTCCTATTGGATCTGAGATTGCCGCTTCGACGGCATCCTTAGGCTTTTTATCGCCCCAAACAACATATTGAAAGGTAGGATAATATTTCTCGCACTCAGCCAGGGCTGTTTGCATCAAGTCCTCTATTTGCTCATAAGAAATTCCTGAGCCTCGAAGTGGCATTGAGTATCTATACATAGGGATACCCTCGTCCTGCCAAATAAGAAAATGACCTAACCAAAGTCTATCATTAACTAAGGATAACAAGGCACTTACTTCAGATTCCTTGTGGACGGGTATTTTAATGTCAAATGCACAGGTAAAATGGAAGGCGCTAAGTTCTTGGGACCAACAGAAGTGTAGAGAATAATCACACCATTTACCTCTGAATTCAGCTGCCATTTCATCATCCTCTACTCGCCTGAAATGCCAACCCTGTCCGCTAACAAATTGTTCAACAATATCAATCGGGAGATCGCTGCTTACGTCACTACTGAGGCTTAAAACGGTCATATTGGAAACTCACAGCTAGGGAATATTACTTTATTTATTATATCACCTATATCTTGTGGCTACTACTATATTTCCATATTTAAGCCCATTTTTTTCAACTTTTAGTGTTTTTTTGTCAACTTGGTTATATTTGGGAAAGAAAATGGTATAAAAGTGGCATAGTTAGTTTTGAACTGTTTACCCTAATCCTAGATTCTATTCCCTCACAATAGATTCGTGTTCCACCAGTGGAACCCAATTAAGAATTTACAAATTATAAAGGGTTATTTTTTTGATGTAGATTTCTTTGCTACAGCTGCTTTCTTTCTTAATGATTTCTTTGCTGCTGCGGATTTCTTTCTCGGCCTTTTTGCCTTTTGTTTGGGTGAAGGTTTTTCTAGCGCTTCTATCCTTTTAATTAATTTCTCTTGTTCTAGCCTAGCTTTACTCAACATTGAATTCATGACCTCAAACTCTTCCCGAGTAACCAGGTTCATATCATTCATAAGAGCTTCTACGCGCTGCTTGATTAGGTTTTCTGCCTCGTCCTTCATCCCAGCAATTGTGCTGGCAGTGCTGCTGGCAATTTTTGCTAAATCGTCAAGAAATCTATTGCGTGACTCCATTTCACGCCCTCCTCTTCTTCGTCTACGTAACTTGATAATATGGTACGTTTATAAGCAACCCGCAATGCCCCATTTTAACTATTTGTGTTAATTGAAAATTTAGTTAAAGATTATGATACATTTTATCATATTTTCACTCGGTTAAGCGGCATGAAGATAGTTACAGGCGCAGAGGGTTTTATTGGTTCAAATCTTGTTGCAGGACTTGAAGCGGCAGGGGAGGACATTGCCGTATGTGATACTTTTCATGATTCCAGTAAAAGAGGTAATTTATCGAAGCGAGATATTAAAAATACGATTAGGTCGGAGGAACTGTTCAATTTTTTGTCGGATCATACGAAAAATATAGAGACCATATTTTTGCTGGGTGCCATCTCTTCTACTACTGAGACAGATACCAAATTACTCGAGAAAATAAATGTGGACTTGCCAAAGAAGATATGGGCCTGGTGTAAAAATAACCATGTAAAACTAATCTATGCATCATCCGCAGCCACTTATGGAGATGGTTCTAGGGGGTTTGACGATAATTTATCTTTGGCTGATCTAAAAAAATTACAGCCATTAAATGCGTATGCTCGGAGTAAGCATGAATTTGACCTATTTATTTCCTCGGACCAACTTGATCACAATGATTTTAATGCCCAATGGGCCGGTCTAAAGTTTTTTAATGTTTACGGCCCTAATGAATATCACAAAAAATCTCAAATGAGTGTAATTCCTCAGTTTTTTAATCAGATAATTACAACTGGAAAGGCCTCGTTATTTCAGTCACACAACTCAAAATATTCTGATGGAGGACAGCTTAGGGATTTTATATGGGTTGAGGATTGTGTAAGGGTTATGATGTGGTTTGACAAAAATCTATCAAGCTCAGGACTATATAACTGTGGGACAGGGAATGCCCGCAGTTTTCTAGATTTAGCAAAGCTTGTTTTTTCTGCAATGGATAAGGAGGAAAATATTGAATATATTCCAACTCCAGAGGCAATTAGAGACAAATATCAGTACTTTACCCAAGCAAATATGGATAAATTAAAATCTCTAGGATATGATATGAATTTTACTACTTTAGAAAATGGGGTAACCCAATATGTAAGGGATTACCTAATGGGAGATGACCAATTTTTATAATCTAGTTTTGCTGGCTCCTATAGTTCTGATAAGTAGAAATTTTCAAATTATATGAGCGAGCGTTGATTATAAAATTATTTTTTATTGGGGTATAGCCGAACAGTGTTTTTAGCAATTCCATTTCCTAATTTTGATCCAGTAATTTTTGATTTTGGCCAAGTAGGAAGTTTTCCCATAGCTATTCGATGGTACGGACTTTTATGGCTTGTTGGCTCTTTGTTGGCTTGGTTCCATGTTGTTAGTCGTTTCAAAGATAAAAGCCTTGGAATTCAAAAAAAACAAATTGATGACTTTTTGTTTTGGGCTGTCTTGAGCAGTGTTTTAGGGGGTAGAATTGGGTATGCAATTTTTTATGCACCCGAGAATTTTTCATTTTTCAAAATTTGGACAGGCGGCCTTTCCTTTCACGGCGGCTTTATAGGCGTTGTACTGGCAATAATTGTTTATTCTCGTATTCAGAAGATACCTATATGGACACTTGGTGATGCGATCGCATGTGCAGCACCTTTGGGACTATTTTGTGTGAGGATTGCAAACTTCATAAATGGGGAACTTTATGGCCGAGTTACTAATTTACCTTGGGGGGTTGTGTTCCCAAACAGTGGGGGAGTGCCGCGTCACCCCAGTCAGTTATATGAAGCTATGTTTGAAGGGTTGATACTATTTTTAATACTCCATGTTTTATCGAAAAATTCGAATTTTCAAAATAAAGGAGGATTTTTAACAGGTGTTTTCATAAGTGGATATGCAATTTTTAGAGTTGGTGCTGAGTTTTTTCGAGAACCAGATGCTCACCTAGGCTTTATAATTCCTGGCGTTACGATGGGGCAAATCTTGTCGCTGCCGCTTTTATTGGTTGGAATATATTTGATCTTTCGGCCCAAAAGGGCAGTTTAATGGCAACTCTGCCAGAAAAGCTAAGAGACCGTATAGTTAAGTCAGGCCCGCTGACTATTGAACAATATATGTCTGAAGCTTTAAGTGATCCTGAATATGGGTATTATCGGGTTAACCATCCCATAGGAAAAAAAGGAGATTTTATTACCTCGCCAGAAATTAGCCAGTTGTTTGGCGAAATGATTGGTCTCTGGTGTGCCGTTAGTTGGCAACAAATGGGTTCTCCCTCTGATATTAATTTAATCGAACTAGGTCCTGGAAGAGGCACAATGATTTCTGATATTTTGAGAACAATTGATATTGTTCCAGAGTTTAAAAAAGCAGCAAAAATACATCTTGTAGAATCCAATAGGGAGCTTCAGAAATTACAGCAAAAATCAATGGGGCTGAGTTCAGAGAATTGCTTCTGGCATGAGACATTTGACTCAGTGCCTGAGGCCCCATTTTTGCTTTTGGCAAATGAATTTCTTGATGCACTCCCCATTAGGCAATTTCTTTTTACCAAAAGTAGTTGGTGTGAGCGCCAGGTCGATTTTGATAAAGAGGAGAATGCCTTTACCTGGATACTTGGGAAACCGCAAACTTCTAATCCATATTTGCTTGAATTTACTGATAGAAAATGGAGTGACGGCATAATATATGAGTTTAGTGAGTTAGCGAGAGAGTTAACAGAAAAAATCTCTACTGGAATAATCAAGAATAAGGGTAGAGCACTATTGATTGATTATGGATACAACCAGAATCAGGGAGGGGACACCTTTCAGGCTGTTCAAAGCCATAAATATGTGGACCCATTGCTTAATGCTGGTGACGCCGATTTATCTGCTCATGTTGACTTTGGAGCAGTAAAACTTATTGCCAAAAAAATTGGAGTAAAAGTTAATGGTCCGATAACCCAAAGGGATTTTTTAATTCAATTGGGAGTTGAAGTAAGAGCAAAAAAATTAATGGATAAATCATCTACCGAGCAAGCTATAAATATTAAAACAGGTTTGGATAGACTAATTTCAAGAGCTCGAATGGGTGAGTTATTTAAAGTGATTTGCCTAAGTAATTTTGATACCCCTCCTCCAGAGGGATTTGAGGGTATCTCATGAGATATTTTCTTACATTTTTATTCTTTATTGTTAGCTCTAATGTATATGCTACTGATCCCGACTCTCTCCCTGATGATCCATGGATGAAAAATTTCTTTGAAAATTGCGGTTATTATCCCATTAAGCACCATGAAAACAACAATGTCTTTTGGAGGTTTACTTTGGAGAAGGGAGACAGAGGGGGTTGTTCCAGCGATAATATAGAACGAAGTGGAGCTCTTTACTGGGAGAGAAAAGAGGTTGGAGATAGAAAATTAAAATCTGATGCAACGTATGAAGTTCAGTTTAAGGTAAGGTTTGATAGAGGTTTTGAAGGTGACTGGGAGACGTTTCTCCAATTGCACGGTTACAGTGATCCAGCATGTTCTAAACCACTGTTGATGTTTAAGTTTGGAGGGTCTTCTGCATGGTTAGATCCATCTCTAGCCTTAATAAGCAGACACACAGGGGAGAGAAGATTAGTAAAACAACCTTTCCAGCTGGAAAAATTTTCCATAGATGAGATTTTGGGCATTTGGCAAAAATTAAAGTTTGTATTTGAAACTAATGCTGGGAAATCCAAATACTCTCTATATATCAATAATAGGCTAGAAGTGTCCGAGGAAGAGTTTTACATTCCAGACTGTTCCACACCTCATATCAAATTTGGTATATACAGGCTGGGAGATCCAGAGTATGGCAAAACCTCTATCGTCGACTTTGATGATGTTATAGTTACAAAAGTTAGATAGGATCAGGGAAACGAGTATGAGTTTAATTCAATCCGACCTATTAATAAATCAGCCAAGGATTAGGCATTTATTCTGTACGCGAGAGGGCGGTGTTAGCAGCGGGGTCTATTCTTCTTTAAACTGCGGTTTTAGTTCCGCGGATGATGCTGATAATGTTAGAGCTAACAGAGATATAGCGCTCGGCCAGCTGGAAATACCTGGAGCTCAGCTCGTTACCTCAAAACAGGTACATTCGGCAAAGGCTGTATATATTGGGACGCCATTAGATAAGATTATCCCCGAGGCAGATGGTCTGGTTACTAATAAACCCGGATTAGCGTTAGGAATTATAACAGCAGATTGTGCACCAATATTACTAGCTGACACTAATACTGAAGTTATTGGAGCCGCTCATGCAGGCTGGAGAGGAGCTTTGGGGGGAATCATTGAGTCTACTGTTAAATTAATGTGTGATTACGGGGCAACTATTGAGAATATTAATTGTGCCATAGGTCCCTGCATAGGCAGAGAGTCATACGAAGTAGGTGCAGAATTTATGGACAAATTTATTGCGCAGTCAGACGATAATAATAAATTCTTTAAACCTGCAAGCATTTCAGGAAAGTTCTTTTTTGATCTATCCTCTTATGCTTTTTGTCGTCTGGAAAATATGGGCGTTAGTCAAATCTCTCAATTAGATTTTGACACATGTTCGGACCAAGATAGATTCTTCAGTTACCGGAGGTACATGGTCAATTCTGAAGAAGATTTTGGCAGAGGTATCTCACTAATTGGAATAACAGATAAATAATAACTAGGTTTTTATCATCGATGCCCCATTTAATTATGCTTATTTTGTTTAGTCTGGTTGTTTTGGTTTTTAGCTGTGCCATTTAGTTTGAAGGGCACACTGTTTGGTATTGGTCTTCTGATATTTATTGCCTCTTGTGGAGATTTGCCAAGGCCCTTTAGTTACGATAAAAATAAAGAATCAAATCCACTACTAGTGTTGCAGGATACAAAAAAGTCACAGCAAGAACCTGTTGGGGAACCAGAATCTAGACCCTCGAAATCCCTTGAAGGAAAAATAGTATATTACCTTATTGAGGTTTCTGGCCTTTCTGATGAAAATAGTAGGTTTCTATCTAGAAATCTAAAATATTTTTTGAATAAGAAATACAATTTAGTCAATTCTTTTGGCGCTAAAGCTAAGTTTATAATATCAGGACAAGTTGAGGTTAGAGATCTTCAGCCTGACAAAAAAGAATTAACGGTAAGATGGGATGTATTCAAGAGAGGTGGAGAGTTTTTAGGAAAGGTAAGTCAAAAAAATCAGATTACGAGAGAACAACTAGATGCTGGATGGGCTCATCTGTCCTTTTTAATTAGCGAGGGGGCCGCATCCGGAATAAACAATTTGGTGCAGAACTTCGCAAGGTAGGATTGCAGACATTTCTGAAAAAAATAAAATCGGAAAAAACACTCGTTTCTGTTGCGAATAATACAATTTAGAGATAATAACTTGTTTAAATACTGTTGAATTGTGCTTCCCTGGTAGAAATTTTTTTTGAAATTTAGGGCAAGATTTAATGAAAATTCTGACATGCAATAGTAATAGGCCAATAGCTGAAGCTATATCGGCTTATCTTAATTTACCTCTCACTAGTGCAAGTGTAAGACGTTTTTCGGATATGGAAGTTTTTGTTGAAATTAACGAAAATGTTCGAGGTGAAGATGTCTTTGTCATTCAATCCACCTCTTATCCGGCTAACGATAATCTGATGGAGCTCCTGGTGACTATGGACGCCTTGAGAAGAGGATCTGCTCGAAGAATTACAGCTGTAATCCCTTACTTTGGTTATGCCCGTCAGGATCGTAAATCTAGTCCTAGATCTCCAATTTCAGCCAAATTGGTTGCTAATTTAATTACCGAAGCTGGAGCAGATAGAGTTTTAACATTAGATTTACATGCTGGCCAAATTCAAGGTTTTTTCGACATTCCGCTTGATAATCTCTTTGCGTCCCCAGGTTTCAGTAAAGATATTTCAGAAAAATATAATAGCGGTAACATTACGATGATATCGCCAGATGTTGGAGGTGTTGTAAGAGCAAGAGCTATAGCCAAACGCCTAGATGCAGATTTGGCGATTATTGATAAACGTAGGGAAAAGGCTGGCGAGTCTGAGGTAATGAATATCATAGGGGATGTTTCTGGCCAACGTTGCATAATTATTGATGACATAGTTGATTCTGCTGGGACGCTTTGTAATGCCGCCGTAGCGTTAATGGATTCGGGAGCCGATTCGGTTTCCGCCTATGTTACTCATGGTGTACTTTCTGGGGGGGCGGTTGCCAGAGTATCGTCGTCACCCTTGGATAGATTAGTAACCACAGATAGTATAATGGCAACAGAGGCGGTAAGGGTTTCCCATAATATTGAACAGCTTACTATTGCGCCTCTAATAGGTGAGGCAATAAAAAGAATTAGTATGGAGAATTCAGTTTCGAGTTTGTTTGACTAATTGGCTATTTACATTTAAGTCAATCCATCTTTTGTTGATGAAGATGTGTGGTAATGCTTTGATTGGAGAAAACGATGGTTGAGCTTATAAGCCTGCCAGTAAATTTGAGAAGTTCATTGGGGAAAAAGGCTACCCGAGCTGAAAGAAGAGACAACCGGGTGCCGGCTATTATTTATGGTAATAATGAGCAAAATATACCTATTTCTATTGAGGGTAAGCAGTTAGATAAACTCCTTCAGAGTTCACAGTTTTTTACGCAGATTTTTGAGCTAGATGTTGAAGGTAAAAAACACCAAGCACTTGCAAGGGATTTACAACTTCATCCAGTAAATGACAGGCCTCTGCACGTGGATTTTATGAGATTTAACGAAAACACCCGAATAGTTCTCCTAATTCCTGCAATTTTTATTAATGAAGACGATAGCCCTGGGTTAAAACGTGGTGGAGTGCTTAATATTGTCCGTAGGGAAGTGGAGCTTCTGTGTTCACCCCTAAAAATACCAAAAGAATTAGTTTTTGATTTGGCGGACCTTGAGATAGGTGCCACTATCCATATTGGAGATATTGAGTTGCCTGAGGGGGTGTCCACGGTAACTGATCGAGATTTTACAGTAGCAACCATTGCTGCCCCAACGGTTATGCCGACTGATGACGAGCCTGATGAAGAAGGCGAAGAAGCTGAAGATGGGGAAGAAGTCCAAGAGGCGGCGACGGATACAGGGGATTCTTCTGAGGCTTCGGATGATGCTGGAGAAAAAGAAGATTAAGCAGATCCTTGATTTATATCCTAAACGTTTTAACGCTTATTCAATATCTATAGAAGAATAGGAGTTGGTAGGAGGGTTGTCTTGTATCTTTTGGTTGGATTGGGAAACCCAGGTTTACAATACTCGAAAAATCGACATAACGTTGGATATCTCATAATCGATGAGATCCAAAGGGAATACGGGTTTCCGAATTATAAAGAAAAATTTGTTGGGCATATCTCAGAAAACAAAATTAAAGAGAATAAAGTCTTCCTTCTAAAGCCCCAGACCTTCATGAATGATTCAGGCCGTTCTGTAATTGAGGCTTCTTCATTTTACAAGATTTCTGTCGATAACATTATTGTTATACATGATGAAATTGATTTGGCGCCCGCAAAGGTCCAGTTAAAAAAAGGAGGTGGCTTTGCGGGGCATAAGGGTCTTCAGAGTATAGGTAATCATGTTGGTAAAGATTTTTATAGAATTAGGGTTGGCGTGGGGCACCCTGGTGAAAAAGACTTGGTGTCAGGCTATGTACTGTCAAACTTTTCAAAAGATGACAATCAGTGGGTCAGCAAGATTCTTAAGAGTGTGTCGGAACAAATTGAGACTGCTATTTTAGGAGATGAAAACAAGTTCAATCAAAAGATGTCGGATGGTTTCAACACTGGTGTTTTCGGTGTTACTACCAAAATAGAGAAATAATTGGAGCTAATGTTCCTGAAAGCGTGTTTAAATGGGGTTTAGTTGCGGAATAGTAGGGTTGCCAAATGTAGGAAAGTCAACTCTCTTTAATGCCCTCACGTCTTCCTCATTGGCTCAGACGGCAAATTATCCATTTTGTACTATAGAGCCAAATGTAGGAAGAGTAGCTGTTCCCGATGAAACACTGGAACATTTGGCCCGAGTGGCAAAATCAGAAAAAGTTGTACCGACCTATCTGGACTTCGTAGACATCGCTGGTTTAGTTAAGGGAGCTAATGAAGGAGAGGGGCTTGGCAACAAATTTTTAGAGCATATCAGACAAGTCGACGCCATAGTTCACGTGCTGAGATGTTTTGATAGCAATGATGTTAATCATACCGAGGCAAATATAGATCCTGTGCGGGATGCGGAGATTATAGAGACAGAGTTGTTATTATCAGACATAGCTTTAGTCGCACAAAAATTAGAAGTGGCCGAAAAAAAGGCGAAATCGGGTGAGAAAGAAATATTGGAGGAAGTCGAACTACTCTCTCGATTGTCAGCTGCACTTAATGAAGGCAAGCCCGCTAGATCCCTGGATTTTAAAGAGGAGAATACAAAGTTTTTGAAAATAATTAGACCCCTTACTTTAAAGCCAATCATGTATGTCTGTAATGTCGAGGAAACAGCAGTTGTTTCTGGTAATAAATATACTTCTCAGGTTGGTGATTATATCCAAGGTTCAGGCGCAATGGTTATTAATTGTTCAGCCCAGATCGAAGAGGAAGTCGCTCAATTGGATGACGAAAAAGAGAAGGCAGAATTTTTAGCATCAATAGGTATGGAAAATACAGGATTAGCAAGGTTGATTCAGTCTGGTTACAGTTTGCTTAACTTAATCACCTATTACACAGCGGGTCCTAAAGAGGCAAGAGCATGGACAATACCAGGCGGTACATTAGCACCCCAGGCTGCAGGAATTATTCATAGTGACTTTGAACGGGGCTTTATTTGTGCGGAGACAATAAGTGCGGATATTTTTTTATCTGAAGGTGGTGAGTCTGCGGCTAAATCAAATGGAAAAATGCGGCAGGAAGGAAAGGACTACATTGTTCAGGCTCAAGATGTAATACTGTTTAGGTTCAACGTGTAAAAAACTATTTAAGTTATCCTAAGGTAGTTGTGAAAAAAATAACGGCAGTTAACTGAGATGGATTATTTTAAAAAATCAACTCGCGTAGCACTTCTGGTCTCTTTTATTTGGATTGGTTTCTGGTTTCTGGGAGCTAACGATTTGGTGGGTTGGCATGATTTAAGGATGTCAAATAATAATGATCAAGAAGTTATATTATATAATATTTCAGGTGGACTTCTGGGAATCTGGATGATCAAGTTTGTGTTAGGTTTTATTATAGATAATAAATAGTCAAAAAGGTAACTAGATATGAATAATCCTCTCCTTTCAAAAGAACACTGTGATTATATAAAAGTGAGTGTTGAGAGTGATTTAGCTACTGTCACCCTAGATCGTGTTGAAAAGAGGAACGCTTTCAACCTCGAAATGTGGCAGGAAATTAAATCTGCCTTTACTTCTCTTCATGAAAACCATGATATCAAATGTGTAGTGATAAGGGGGGGCGATGACAAATACTTTGGTGTTGGTGCGGATATATCAGAGTTTGAAAAACATCGAAAGAATAGCCAAAGTGCAAGTTCCTATGGCAAGATTATGCATGGGGCGATGCATTCAATCCAATCATGCTGTCATCCAGTAATAGCTAGAATTAGTGGTTTGTGTATCGGCGGGGCACTTGAGTTGGCTCTTATGTGTGATATCAGGATTTGCTCTACTTCCTCAAAGTTTGGTGTTCCCATTAATAAACTTGGCCTGGTAATGGCTTATCCGGAGATTGCGGCACTGGTTCGGGTCGTCGGCCCCAGTACGGCACTCGAAATTCTATATGAAGGCAAAATACTTGACGCTAAAGAAGCCAAAGATAAGGGGTTGGTGAATAGAGTGGTAGGGGAGCCTGAGTTAGATCAAGAAATTAGCGACCTAGTAATTTCAATATGTGATGGAGCACCTCTAGTAAACAGGTGGCATAAGAAATTTGTATATAACCTGCTTGGTAAGGGGATGCGGGTTGACTCACTATCTAATGAAGAACTGTCAGAAGGTTTTGAATGCTACGATACTGAAGATTTTAATATTGGGGTTAATTCATTTCTGAACAAGACTTCTCCCAAATTCAAAGGTAAATAACTTGTCTTCTCTGCTTGAAGGTGTCCGTGTCATTGAGTTGAGCCACGTAATGGCAGCGCCTACTTGTGGACTTATGTTATCTGATATGGGCGCTGATGTAATCAAGGTTGAGCGGTTGCCAAATGGGGATGATATTCGAAAGTTGGCACCTTTCGTAGAGGGTGTTTCCAGCCCTTTTGTAATGATGAACCGAAATAAGCGAGGAATAGCCATCGACCTAAAGTCATCAGAGGGACAAGCAGTTTTGAAGGATCTTATAAAAGACGCTGATATACTCATTGAAAATTATAGACAAGGTGCTGTCGAAGCATTTGGGGTAGGTTACGAAGAGGTAAAACAATTTAATGAGCGCCTGATTTACTGCTCCATTTCTGGCTTCGGAAGGACGGGTCCTTATTCCAGCAAGGGTGGGTTTGATCTGGTTGCTCAGGGTATGAGCGGTCTTATGAGTGTCACGGGAGAGGGTGCAGATAGGCCGCCGGTAAAAGTAGGGGCACCAGTAACAGATATTACAGCCGGTGTTTTAGGTGCAATGGGTATTCTTGGAGCACTATTTAAAAGAGGCAAAACTGGGAAGGGGCAACTGGTTGACACCTCGCTCTTTGAGGCGGGAATCATGCATACCTTTTGGCAGTCATCTATTTATTTTGGATCTGGAGAAATACCGAAGGCAATGGGTTCTGCTCATCCACTAATGGCTCCCTACCAGGCTTTTAAAACCAAAGATGGTTGGATTAATGTTGGTTCAGCGAATCAAGGGCTTTGGGAAAAACTTCTGATAGTACTTGGTGCCGAAAAACTTTTGAAAGAGGAAAAATTCTCAGATCCAAATAGGCGACTAGAAAACTTATCGGAGCTGGAGGAGTTGCTAACGGATTTTTTTGGGGTAGAAAAAACAGAAGTTTGGATAGAAAAATTGGAGGCTGCGGGAATTCCTGCTGGACCCGTATTAAATATTGAAGAAATGTCCTTAGACCCTCAAACCATAGCCCGTCGCATGGTAAGGGAAGTTAGTAACCATGGAGAACCCTTTAAGGTCATTGGACATCCGGTTAAATATTCCGACTACGATACGAAGATAGAGTTGTCAGCGCCAAAATTAGGAGAGCACTCTCGAGACATTATGGCAGAGCTTGGTTACACTGAAAAAAAAATTAATCTACTGTTGGAAAAGGGGTCAGTATACGGGGGGGAAAAAGAATGAAGGGGAAAATAGGACTCGAGGAGCATTTTGCGATTGATGAGACCATTAGCGATTCCGTAGGCTTTTTGGACGATAAGGTGTGGCCCAAATTAAAGGAAAACCTCTTGGATTTTAGGGAGAAGCGTATAGGTATTATGGATCAATATAATATCCAAATGATGATCCTTTCTTTAAACGCCCCGGCGGTACAGGCAATACATGAGCCAAAAAGAGCTATTGAGATTTCTGTTAGGTCAAACGATGTTTTGGCAGAGGAGGTTAACCGCTTGCCAGACAGGTTTGCCGGGTTGGCTGCTCTTCCGATGCAAAGTCCCGAAGTTGCTATAGAGGAGTTAGAGCGCTGTGTTAAGGATCTGGGTTTTATAGGAATTTTGGTGAATGGTTTTTCTCAAATAGACGACCCAGAATCGGCAGTTTATTTGGATTTACCGCAATATAGGGACTTTTGGAAGAAGGTAGAAGAGCTTGATGTCCCGTTTTATCTCCATCCCCGAAATCCCCTTCCATCAGACGCGCGCATATATGATGGACATCCTTGGCTTTTGGGCCCCACCTGGGCATTTGGTCAGGAGACAGCAGTTCATGCCCTTCGTTTAATGTGCAGCGGTCTCTTCGATGATTTTCCAAATCTCAAAATAATTTTAGGTCATATGGGAGAGGGGTTGCCTTTTAATCTGTGGAGGGTTGATAATCGTAACGCATGGGTAAATGAGTCCCCTTCCTATCCCGCAAAAAAAACAATATCACATTATTTTCAGGAAAATTTTTACATAACCACATCTGGGAATTTTAGTACCCCAGCCCTGCTTACTACCATGCTGGAAGTTGGGGTAGATAGAATATTGTTTTCTACAGACTATCCTTTTGAAGCGGTATCGCATGCGGCCAATTGGTTTGATAACTTAGATATTTCTGAAAACGATATGAAAAAAATAGGTAGAGAAAACTCGAAGATGCTTTTCAAACTAAATATTGATTAGGGGTAAACCATTTTATTCAAAAAACTGAGCATAAAAATCGTTACCTTTGTCGTCTATTATAATAAAAGCAGCAAAATTCTCAACTTGGATTTCCCAAATTGCCTCCATTCCTAGTTCAGGAAATTCAATAATATCGATAGATTTTATGCAATTCTGAGCAAGTATTGCTCCAGTTCCCCCTATAGAACCGAGGTAAAAGCCTCCATATTTTTTGCATGAATTAATAACAGACTTTGACCGGTTGCCTTTCGCCATTGTTATTAACGAGCCTCCCTTTGCTTGGAAGTGTTTAATATAGGGGTCCATTCTACTTGCGGTTGTCGGCCCGAAGGCACCCGATGGTAATCCATCGGGTGTTTTTGCTGGACCAGCGTAGTAAACAATTTTGTCTTTAAAATATGTGGGGAGATCACCGCCATTATCGATCTGTTCCTTGAGCTTTGCATGAGCTATATCTCGTGCCACCACCAAAGTCCCGGACATGGACAGAAGCGACCCAACAGGGTAAAGGGATAGCTTACTTCTCATTTTATCCATAGGTACATCTAAATCTAAAGTAATCGAACCACTATTAATATCTGGAACTTTATCGTCAGGTAAAAATTGTGCGGGGTCTGTTTCTAACTTTTCAAGAAAAAGACCTTCTGGAGTTATTTTACCAAGTATTTGTCTATCTGCAGAGCAAGAGACGCCTATTCCAATAGGGCAGGAGCCCCCGTGTCTTGGAAGTCTTATTACCCTTACATCGTGACAAAAATATTTTCCACCAAACTGTGCGCCTATACCAATATCCTGGGTAAGCTTATGCACTTGTTTTTCTAACTCAATATCCCTAAAGGCTTGCCCAAATAGGTTTCCTGCTGTGGGTAGACCATCCAAATACCGAGTGGATGCCAATTTTAAGGTTTTTAGATTAAATTCTGCAGATGTGCCTCCTATTACAATTGCCAGGTGGTAGGGCGGACAAGCTGAAGTACCAATAGTTTTTATTTCTTTTTCCAGAAAATTTATCAATGAGGTAGGGTTTAGAATAGCTTTAGTCTGCTGATACAAAAAAGTTTTATTGGCTGAGCCTCCGCCCTTTGCAATGAATAAAAATTTATAGGAGTTTCCCTTGTCGGCAAAAATTTCTATCTGTGCTGGTAGATTGGTGCCTGTATCTTTCTCTTCGTACATGCTTATAGGTGCGAGCTGACTGTATCTCAAATTGCTTGTTTGATAAGTTTCATCGATACCTCTAATAATTGCTCTTTCATCGTCACCCAAGACCCAAACGTCCTCGCCCTTTTTACCTATTACAATTGCCGTACCTGTATCCTGGCACAGTGGCAGAATTTTCCCGGAAGCTATGTTGGCATTTTTTAATAAGTCGAATGCAACGAACTTATCATTTTTAGATGAGTCTGGGTCATCGAGAATATCTCGAATTTGTTGCAGGTGAACAGTCCGAAGTAGAAATGAGGCGTCTGAAAAACCCTGGGCAGTGAGATAACTAATGCCTTCAGGGGCAATAGTTAGGATTTCTCTAGCGTCGTAATTTTTTACGTCAATAAAGTCACTGCCAATATATCGATACTCGCAAGTATCTTCAATTATCGGCATCATGGGGCGATAATAGTCTAAATCTTTCATCTGAATCGAATAAATTGTAATTTAACAGTTAGACTAATTTGAGATGGTGAGTTATCTGCCATCATTTTTTTCTAAAGGTTTCAATATCAATTACATCACCTTGGTGTTTTTGTCTTTCATCAGCTTCTTCTATAGATGTGACTTTTTCATCTGAGAAATTTGTTTTACCGTCATTTTCTATTGGCTGTTGCAGTTGAAGAGCAAAACCAACAGATGGGTCAGCAAAGTGTATTACAGCCGAGTAGGGTATTTTTAGAGTATATTCTTTTTGTTCAAACTTTAAATTTACTTGAAATTCGTTTTCTTTCACTACTAATTTATCAAACTGGTGTTCCAATACGATAGTCATGTCGTTGGGATATTGGGTTTTGAGAAATTTGGGTATTTCCACCCCAGTACTTTTTGTAAGAAAATTGATGTAGAGGTGATGGTTATCCTCAGGAAGTTTGTTTGATAAAGATGAGAGGGTTTTTCTGAATACGTCTACCATCGCATCTGAGAGCCACTTAGTGTATTCAAAATATTCATCCATCTCATTCAAATCCAGAAAGTATACTGGTTAACTTTAAACTCATAGTGGGGGGCTTCTGTTGCCAGGTGCCCCCCGAACCCCGTGGTAGTTCGCCTAAGCGGCTACCGCAAATGCTTCATTATCGTTAGCATTTGTAAAATTAGCCCGATAACGGTGGTACTATGCCGGGCGAAAATTATGTCTTTACTACACACGTCGATCCTATTTCGCCCCCAAAAATAACTAAAAGTGGTGGAGGCGCCGGGTACTGCCCCCGGGTCCGTTAAGCTTATTCCACAAAATGTTTATCGCCATAGTCGGTTACCCGACGATTATTATTATAGACCTGCCAAAAATTTTTGCAAAGATCACCTTCGATTCAATTTACGATGGCGGGCTTTTTGTGTTAAGGGTATAACAGGGAAATATTTTTGACTCCCGAAAATTTCCATGCAAGGGAATGAATACCAGATGCAATTAACAGATGAGCAAAAAAAGGAAATTGATCAAGCTCGGTTATCTAATTTTGAGACCCGTCGGCCCACAGTATCCGAGCTTGAGGAAATAATGTTTAAGCCATTGCCAGTTTTGGATCACGGCTTTGTTCGTATTATTGATTACATGGGTGATGATGCAGCAATTGTTCAGGCAGCGAGAGTTTCCTATGGAAAAGGAACAACCAAGGTTTCAGATGACGCTGGGTTATTAAACTATCTACTTCGTCATCGTCACAGCACACCTTTTGAGATGTGCGAAATCAAGTATCATATAAAGCTCCCAATTTTCATAGCTAGACAATGGATTAGGCATAGAACAGCAAATGTTAATGAATACTCAGCCCGCTATTCGGTCTTAGATAGAGAGTTTTATATACCCGACCAGGTTAATTTGGCCACTCAGTCAAAATCTAATCGTCAAGGTCGAGGTGAGGTACTGGAGGGTAAAGAAGCCGCCGCGGTTCTAGACTTATTGAGGGATGATGCAGAAAATAACTATAATCATTACGTTGAGATGTTGAATGAAGACGAGTCAGGTCACATTATAGATGAGACCCGCGACGGGTTATCAAGAGAGCTGGCTAGAATGAATCTAACTTTAAATACCTACACTCAATGGTATTGGAAAATTGATTTGCACAATTTACTGCACTTCCTAAGTTTGCGCGCAGATGAACATGCTCAATACGAGATAAGGGTCTATGCTGAAGCAATTATGGAAACTGTTAAACGTTGGTGTCCCATTACCTATGATGCCTTTATCGATCACAGGATTAACTCTGTTACACTTTCAGGTAAGGCAATACAGGTGATAAAGAAAATGATTGATGGTGTTTCTATTGATCAGGAAGAGAGTGGCCTGAGCAAGCGGGAATGGAGAGAATTAATGGGAGTATTAGAAAAACTGGACTAGACAATAATCAAAAGAAATGAAATTTTAAATAGTGATATCTGGCAAAATCAATTTTTGAGGGTTGCTATCAGTGGAAGGGTAGCCTACCTAATATAGTATTAGACATTTTTGCTTCGATTTTATGAGTTTATAAATTGGTAATCTACACTAGTGAGTGTATTGGAGGATTTATTAAAATGGTTTGGCAAATACAACAAGGAGGCCCTTGGGGCGGAGGAGGAAATCAGCAAGGCCCTTGGGGCGGAGGGTCCTCAGGTGGTCCTAGACCCCCTGATATTGAGGAGGTTCTTCGTCGTGGACAGGATCGGTTTAAGAAATTTTTCCCTGGATCTGGCGGTGGTGGCAGACGCTTTTCAATAATAGTTGGTTTGTTGATACTGTTTTGGTTGGCGACAGGCTTTTATCGTGTTCAACCTGGTGAAGAGGGGGTGGAACTATTATTTGGAGAGTTTGTTAAGCGAACTACTCCCGGTCTTAATTATTGGTTCCCGACCCCGATCGGAGAGGTATACACACCCAATGTGGAGAATACAAATATAACCACAATAGGTTTCAGGGAATTTGGGCCGTCAAACTCTAGAAACTCAACTGTTAGGGACGTGTCAGAAGAGAGCTTGATGTTGACAGGTGATCAAAACATAATCGATATAGATTATGTTGTGCAATGGCGTATCAAAAACGCATCAGACTTTCTGTTCAATATAAGAAACCCAGAAGCTACTGTTAAACTGGCTTCGGAAAGCGCTATCAGAGAAGTGGTTGGTCAGACAACACTTGAGGATGCATTGGCCAGGAAGAGGACTTTAGTGGAAACAACTACTCGAGATGTTTTGCAAAAGATATTAGATGCTTATGGCGCTGGAGTATTCGTAGCCTCAATAAAACTGCAAAAAGTGGAGCCTCCACAGCAGGTTATTGATGCATTTAATGACGTGCAGCGTGCTAAGCAAGACAAGGAACGTGCAGAAAATGAGGCGGTTGCCTATCAAAACGATATAGTTCCTAAAGCTAAGGGTGAAGCTGAACGA
The DNA here is from genome assembly GCA_002937995.1 of Alphaproteobacteria bacterium MarineAlpha3_Bin7. Classification (GTDB taxonomy): domain Bacteria; phylum Pseudomonadota; class Alphaproteobacteria; order Rhodospirillales; family UBA2165. The sequence continues at coordinate 21,826 of PTLG01000018.1, forward strand.
ATGATTCAGGAAGCTACAGGTTATAAGGAAAAAATGATCCGAGAAGCTGAGGGTGAGGCAAAACGTTTTCTTTCTGTCTATGAAGCCTATAAGGGCAATAAAGAGGTTACAAAGGCTCGACTTTATTTAGAGCGAATGCAGAAAGTATTTAAAGATTCAGAAAAAGTGATAATTGATCCAGGAAAAAATGGAACTGGTGTGCTTCCCTACCTGCCTTTACCTGAATTGAAAAAACGTACTTCGGGAGTAGACTAATGAATAAAGTTTTTCTAGCAATTATTGGGGTTGTTGTGGTTGTAGGTGGTATATTAGCTTTTGGGATCTTCTTTACCGTTCACCAAACCCAGCAAGCGCTTGTTCTTCAATTTGGAAATCCTGTTAGAGTCGAGAGAGATCCAGGTCTGAAAATAAAGATGCCCTTTATTCAGAATGTCTTGTTTTTCGATAGGCGTATTTTAGATCTAGACCCGCCAGCTCAAGAGGTCATATTGACAGATCAAAAGCGGATAAATGTGGACTCGTTTGTTAGGTATAGGATAGTTGATCCGCTTGAATTTAGGAAGAAGGCGCTTAATGATTCTAATTTTAGGCAAATTTTTGGCGCGCGACTTAACTCTGCGGTTAGGGCAGAGGTGGGTAAGGTTTTGTTAGGAGACATGCTATCAGGCAAAAGAGACGATGTGATGCAAAGAATTACGGTCGCCCTAAAGTCTCAGGCTCCACAGTTTGGTATTGAAGTTGTCGATGTTCGTATTGGAAGGACAGATTTACCTGATACTACTTCGCAAGCTGTTTACAGCAGGATGCAATCAGATAGAGTTGCCGAAGCTGCTAAATTGCGGTCAGAAGGGGCGGAAATTAAAGCAAAAATTCAGGCCGAAGCCGATAAGGATAGGACAGTGATTTTGGCTGACGCTGAGAAGACCTCGCAAATTTTAAGAGGGCAAGGTGAGGGAAAGCGTACTAGTATTTTGAATGAAGCCTTTGGTAAAGATGCTGGTTTTTTTGAATTTTATAGAACGATGGAAGCCTATGATAATGCCTTTGGTGATGGAACGACCATGGTGTTGAATCCAAAGTCGGACTTCTTTAGGTTTTTTGGAAACATATCTGGAAAACAAAAGTAGTTAGTTCATATTCATGCCAGGGGGTACTTGTCAGTAATGAAAGACCTCCTCATAGCTCTGGCCTTAGCAGTAACAATAGAAGGCGTTATTTTTGCTCTGTTTCCTGCAGGTATGAAACGTTATATTCTCAGTGTTTTGGATACGCCTGAGAATACACTTAGAATTATTGGTTTAATTGCCGCGGTTGCTGGAGTTGTAGTAATTGCTATTTTGAGATCAAACTGATGGGGTAAATTTCTAAGATTTATTAGTGACCAAAAGTAATTTTTTATGAGGTTGT
>PTLG01000180.1 GCA_002937995.1 Alphaproteobacteria bacterium MarineAlpha3_Bin7
CCTGATGATGCTGCAGATTCCACACCGCCAGCAAAAGCTCTACCGAACCCTCGTTTTATTATCATCGGGATTGTTAGAACACCAGTAGAGAGTACATTCACCACAGGCCCGCCAGATATGGTACCAAACATTGCAGAACTACAAATAGCAGCGTGAGCTGGCCCACCTCGCAGCTTACGGGTCATCAAGAATGCTAACTTGATCAAAGAGCGCCCCCCTGCAGACGCACCAAACAATGAACCAAGTATTACATAAGGAAAGATTATATCCATCGTAATACTGATGAAACGACCCAAAAGCCCAGCCGATGAGTTTGTCAAGATATCCCGCATGTTGGCGACCCCGTCAGTCAATTGGCGTGGCTCACCTCCGAGTTTTGTTACCCAATATTTGGAAATATCGTCGGGCCCGTGGAAATACCAGATAAACACTGTAACTATTGTATAAATAGCAACGGACAACGAAACCAAGACAAGAGGCAAGCCCCATACCTTTATGTTGTATCCTAAGAACACAAGGACCCCAACGCCCACAATGGCAAAAAGCCAAGTGCCCGTATTGTTTATGCAGCTTGGGTCGTCTACGGTTGTTGGTATCGGTAGACCCATTGACTCAGCATATTCTTTTTCTGCCAGCAATGCTTTTGCTATTAGCTCTGCTCTCTCTCCAGTAATGCGATCAATAATACAGACCGCCTCAATTTCCATAAGGTATGTCCAGGCAACCATATAAACCATGATTATAAACACGATATCAAATGTAAGCCCTAAACCACCTGACAACTTGCTATTAGCCTTGAAAGCCAGATAGAACGAATGCTTAAAAACAACTATTGTCATCATTAACGCAAAAACAAAGGGGTTGAGGTATTCAAACGGAAAGCGACGAATTGCGAGGGCGGGGTAGTTCGTAATCTCTCTTGCCCACTGGTCAAGACCAGGGAGAGTCGGCAATGTGTGAACCATACCTATAATAACAAAACCAAATGTTAAAAAAGCAATGACCCTATCTGTTACTAGAGTCTGGCCATTTTTTGCTGTCTCGCTCATCCCCCCCCCTCACTCCAAATCACCTAAAACAGTAACTAATTATCTTGTTAAGGAAAGTATCACAGCATATTAACTACTAATTCCTAAAACAAAACCTAAATTGGTAATTATGCTGAAGTCATTTTTCCACAGATATTTCATGAAAGGGTAAACAAAAAAATATGCCTGCTAACGTTATAAGTATAAATGACTTACCGTGAATTGATCTCTTTTTTATCAAAACCAATTGCCGAGAATGAGGAAATCCCCACAAAAAAACCCGGGACACTGCCCGGGTCTTCTCTACTGCAAACAAACAGTTTTACTCTCGATTTCCGAACAAAGACAGAAGAAAAATAAACATTGTAATAAAAGCGCCATAGAGAATAAAAGCTCCAAAGATAGCCTTCCTAGCTGTCACGTCTTCCCCGTCACTTTCAAAATACATGTGCTTTATTTCTTGGGTATAGTAAGCAGTTAAACCCGCAAAAATTAACACCCCTAACACAGATATAGTTAAGTGGAGGACACTGCTTTGAAGAAATATATTAACAATGATAGCTATAAAAACTCCAATTGCGCCCATCATTAAAAAACTGCCCATTCCAGACAAATTCTTCTTCGTTACATAACCATATAGGCTCAAACCTGCGAAAGCTGCCGCTGTAATGAAAAACACCCGAACAATACTTGTGCTAGTATACACAAGAAAAATTGGTGCCAACCATGCTCCTATTAACCCAGCGTAAGCCCAATAAGCCCCATGAGCTGCTGTAATACTTTTTGACATCATTATTCGGGGCGCCATAAACCCCAAACCGATAATGCCAATAAACAATACCCACTTTAGGGGTCCAGAAAAAATTGCCTGCATCAAGCCTGGGCTCTGAAAAACTACGGCAGAGACTATGCCCGTAAACGCTACGCCCGATGCCATATAATTATAAACCCGCAGCATATATTGTCGGAGACCGACATCTATATCAGCCACCCCAGCTTGAGCTTTGGACATATATTTTAAATCGTCAGACATTATAATTACTCCAATATCTTTAAACCAATCTATCACTATACTATAATATCTTATATGTCATAATACTCTTTTACATCAAGTTAAAGGCCGAAATAAAAAATTTTAAGCCTAAGCGAACTAGCTGTTTCTAAGGAACGGGGTAGTTTTCTGCCCAAGGGTCCACCAAGTATTGATAAACCCTAGAAACAGTGTGATAAACACACCTAATAAAATTGGCACGATCATCATAAAAACATCCAGTTGCCATTCTATTCTCATCAAAAAGCGCACAACTGCCCAGCCCGCTAAAACCCCAACAAAAGCGGCTACAACACCAGCAACACAGCCAAGGAACCCATATTCAAACAAAAAGACTTTCAATATTACTCCTCTGGTAGCTCCCAAAACCTTCAAAACAGCTGCATCATAAATTCGCCTGCGGCGACCAGCCATTATTGCACCAGCTAACACCAAAATACCGGAAGCTATAGTAACGTAGGAAATACTTTGAACGGCTGTGCCTATCGTAGAAAAAATTCGTGCTGCACTTTTTAGGGCATCTCTTACCCTTATTATCGAAACATTTTTAAAACTTTCGGCCACCATACTTTCTACCTTTCCCTCTAACCGTTCTTCCACCTGCAATGACGCAATATAGGTGTGGGGCGCCTCCTCAAGCGCACCGGGTCCAAAAATAATGGCAAAATCCATCCTCATTGACCCCCAATCAATTTTTCTCAAACTAAGTATCTTAGCAGTTAATTCACGCCCTAGAATATTAATGTCAATGCTATCCCCAACTCCCACACCAAACCCAGTGGCTAAATTTGAATCCAGTGAAATTACTGGGGGGCCAACATAATTTTTTGACCACCACTTGCCTTTTACAATCTTCGTTTCAGTAGGGGCATCAGTAGTATAGGTTAATACTCGGTCCCCCCTTACTGCCCACTGGGAATCTTGAGCAATTTTTACTTGTTCAACTGGTTTCCCTGAAATCCTGGTTATTCGACCTCTTAGTGTTGGGACCCGTCTATACTCCTTTGGCCTGGCTACTTTACTAACTATTTGATCAAACTTTTTGATCTGAGAGGGCTGTATATCTATGAAAAACAGAGCGGGCGCAAAATTGGGAAGGCTATCGGAAACCTGTCTGCTTATATTACTCTGGATTTGTGTTATAGCTACTAATACTGCTAAACCTAAACCAAGAGATAAAACCACACTATTAGCAGTAGAACCTGGCCTATAAAGATTTTTCTTGGCTAAAGTCAATTCCATGGAATTAAACACTTTGACTTTTTTTGCCAGTTTTTTGACCGACTCGGCACAGACCAATAAAATTAGAAACGCTCCTGCCACCCCCAATAAAAACCAAACGGCAAATAATTTATTCACAGCAAACAATATAATTAAAGCAGCTAATCCAACGCCATTGATAAAAATGAATAAAAGATATTTTTTTTGTGGAAAAAACTTAGGCTTTAAAACTGTAAGTCTAAAAAGAGCACCAGCTGGAACTTCTGCCGATTGTGCAAGCGGCCATACAGAAAACGCTGTGGTAGTTAACAGACCAAACATAGAAGCTATCAACAATTTGGATGGATAAACCCCCAAAACTAGTTTTGTTGGTAGAATATGACCAAACAGGAAGTCTGCTAAATAGGGAAAGGTCATGCCGAGCAGAACCCCGCCTAGTATACCAAAACAAGAAAACGTAAGTACTTGAAGTGCATAGATTGCAAAAACTGTCTCCCTAGAAGCCCCTAAACATTTTAAGGTTGCCAACGTAGTCATTTTACTTTGCATGTAGCTCTCTACAGCGTTACCTATTCCGACCCCACCTACTATCAATGTTGTTAATCCAGCAAAAACTAGAAACAAGGCTATGTACTCAACAAATCTTTTAAGACTTGGTGTAGCGTTGTCTAATGTACGAATACGCCAACCTGCGTCTGGAAACTGGCCCTTTAGGGATTTTTTCCAACTACTTACAAAAACATCGCCTTTGAACAACAGGCGGTAATGATATCTAATTTGGCTGCCGGGTTGAACGAGCCCTGTATCGGGAAGAGATTGAGTTGCAACCATTACTCGAGGCCCCAAACTAAACAAACTAATCGCATTATCGGGCTCGCTAGAGATAACACCACTAACCTTATAGGTGGTGTCCCCTATAGTCATAATATCCCCTAAGCTTATTCCTAACTTGGTCAGCAGTTCACGCTTAACTAGAGCCCCCCAAGTCCCGCCAATTTTTTTTAAGAGGCGGTTGTTAAACTTCCCGTTTTCTAAGATAACGGTCCCAACTAAAGGATACTCCTCATCGACAGCCTTTATCTCTACAAGCGTACGAATATTTCCTTTAGCCGAATATGCCATAGCTCGCATCGTTGCCATTTCAGACAATCTAGCTTCTTTTTTTAGATAATTTATTTGTTTTAGGCTAGCAGGCCTATGAATAAGCCTAAGAGAAACATCTCCACCTAGAAATGTTTTAGCCTCTTTTGCTAAACTGGTATTCAAAGCCTCACTGAGACTACCGACACCTGCAATAGCTCCCACACCTAAGATCAAACAGACTAGAAAAACATAGAAGCCGCTCAAGCCGCTCCTCATTTCTCTATATGCGATCTTGCCAGCGCTAATAACAGAGATTGTTTTATGCTTTTTATTATTCGTTTGGTACACTTTTTTAC
>PTLG01000181.1 GCA_002937995.1 Alphaproteobacteria bacterium MarineAlpha3_Bin7
AAAATTTGTTATAGAAGAGGCAGAGCCGGCGATACCAGGAAAAGGTTGTAGAGCGCTAGCAACGCTGTTTGGGTTTACAAAAGCTAGTCCAAAAATAAAAACCCACATGGGTAAAATGATAGCGTAGGGCGATCTTAGTTCTAATAACGCTAAAAGTAACATTAAGCCTCCCCCCAATACACCAAACAATACGCCCCACTTAATCATGCGATTTAATCCTAATTTTGTTACCAATCTACCCCCGACAAATGTTCCAAACAAAAATACTAGAGATACAGAGGCAAACATAAATCCGTAGATGTTAGGATCAAAGCCGTAAGACCCTATAATGATATTTGCTGAAATTGAGAGAAATACTATCAAACCTGCAAGCATTAACCCACCAGTAAGGCTGTAGAGTAGAAAGGACCTATTTGAAGTAATGGTTATTAAATCTCTGAGAAGAACACTTAATTTTAAATCTTTTTTACGTTCTGATTTAGATGGCTCTTTAAAAACAGTTAAAAATAAGAGGAAAACTAAACCAGCAAAAATTGCCATGAATAGAAGTGAGCTTTGCCAGGGCAAGTATTTAGCAGTATAGCCACCAATTAGTGGCGCAATAACTGCCGAGATTGCCGTGATAAACATGATGTCGGACATCACTTTTCCGAGCTTTTCTTTTTCAAACAGATCCCGAGCTACTGTCGCAGACAAAACTCTCCCACCTGATAGCGCCAGGCCTTGAAAGAACCGAAACATTATAAGTGTTTCGACATCTGGTGAGAGAGCCGCAACCAGCGCTGTGCTTGCGTAAATCCCAAGCACCCATAGAATTATAATCTTCCGCCCAAAACGATCCGCCAGGGGGCCATGAAAAAGTGTACCAATTGCATTTCCAAGAAATATCGCTGAAATAGACATTGAAACTTGGTTGGTAGTAGTATTCAAACCCTCTGCAATATTTGGTATTGAAGGGATGAAAATGTCGTGCCCCACAGGCCCCAACATAGCCAATACCCCGAGCAGTATTATAGTAACAAAAATTTTCCGACTGGTTAATTCAGACATAACAGATATCCAACAGGTTTTAACCAACGGAAAAGATGTTGCAGGGATCGAGAAAGGGGCAGATATTTACGAGAAAAATATAATTTCCAGATACGACCAGTTGGTCAATAGCGTGATTATACTGAACGGAGTAATTCCTATCAACCCCTACCCCACACTAAGTAGTTACCCTGACTATTATTTAGATGAGGCACCTGGAAAGAGTTGTCCTATCTCCAAGTTATTGGTTTCATTTGGATCTGGAATTACACCCTCTTGGTTGTACTGAAGCGGAGTGCTGTTAAATGCTGCGCGAACACCTTCTGTATATTCTCTACTAGAAAATGGTCCATCTGGTAACTCCCCTGAAACATCTTTAAAACCGTGTTTGAGTGCAAGCTCCACAGTCAAAATAACCTTACCATTAAGCTCCGTTAATTCATCGTCTGAAGTCTTACTTACCAACGCCGCCACTGCTCGACCAGTGAACGTGGGTGTCTCTCCCCCGGGGAAATTAGTTATTTCTGTTACACCTGCCCCTGGATACAGTGTCACTGACTTGACACCGTGAGAATTTAGTTCTGTTGCCATATCGGCGCTAAGACGATCAAGCCCAGCCTTACCCACACCATATCCAACATCAAAAACATATGTGTATCCGCCAAGGCTTGACACTTGAACCATTAAACCAGATTTATGCTTAACCATATGCGGAGCTACGCATGCGCTCATCACGTAAGCACTTCTAAGGCCAATATTGATTGAGGCGTCAAAAACAGAAAAAGGGCGCTCCCAAAAGGGTTTACCAAAATGAGGTGCAATGGCCTTAAGTCCCCCAAATGCACTGTTTACCAGTACATCTATCCGTTTTTCTTTCTCGGCAACCTGGGACACAAATTTCTCAACTGCACTGTCATTGTTTTGGTCAAGAACAAACGGATGTACTTTTCCCTCTCCCTCGATAGATGATGCTAACTCATTTAATGCCTGCTCTGACCGCGCAGTAGCGTAGACAATAGCTGACTCTTCCTCGGCAAGAACCTTCGCTATACCTCTACCCATTCCCTGTGATGCACCTGTTACAATACAAATTTTTGACATCCAATATTCTCCCCAATTACTATGTTTAAGCTTTTGTGGTGATTGAAGTACACATATTCCTACAGAAAGAGGTCGAAAGCAACAGCAGCCTTGTTGGACATAAGACAAAAGCTCACTTGTTTTTATAATAGCATATAAACTACACAAGTAATCAATTGATAAGTATGAAATAACATTCTAAAGAAAATAAATTTGCTGGTCAGTTGTTAGAATTTGGTTTGTAATGAATGGCAGTATCTAAAAAGGGAGTTAACCTATGAAATTTTATGCACGCTGTCTTTTGATAGCATTTGCCTCAAGTTTAGTGGCAGTTATGTCCGGGCAACAAGCTCTGGCACAATTTTATAAAGATAAGACCATCAGTGTTGTTGTACCTTCTGGTGCTGGTGGCGGGCTTACACGTTCCGCTCGATTATTTGTGAAGTATATGGCAGGCCACATCGTCGGGTCACCGAAAATGGTTATAAAAAATATTCCGGGTGGAGTGAAGGGCCATAACTTTATTGCTGAAAAAGCTACACCTGACGGTAAGACAATAATGTGGGGACCAATGTTTTTTGCCGGAGTGTTAACGGGCGCACCTGGTTATCGCTACGATCCTGCTAAATTTGGTGTTGTTGGAACGGGTAACAGTTCTTTTGTGTCAATAGTTAGAAAGGATGTTCCACCTTCTATTAACAACCCGAGTGATCTAACTAAAATAACAAAACCAGTAGTTACCGGCGGTATTCGTCCAGGCGGAATTCTCGACATGTTTCAACAATTGTCCTTTGATGCGCTTGGAATTCCTTATCGACATGTCACGGGTTATCGCGGTATGCCGAAGGTGAATGCGGCAATAAGAGCAAAAGAAGTCCAGGCTCTAACGGTTGGGCATCCTGGTTATCACGCATTTTTTCGTAATACCATCCTTAAAGACGGGACAGCCATTGCACCCTTTTATCACTCACCTTTTGATCCGAAAACAGGAGAACCTGTTCGGCTTCCTGGGAGATATCCAGCTAACATCAAACACTTTGTAGATGCATATAAAGATATAAAAGGCTCAGCACCATCAGGTGCCGCCTGGGAAGCCTATAAATGGTTTGCCAGCTATGAGACGTGGAGCTATTTTGTAGTGGCACCACCTGGTACACCAAAAGAGGCAGTTGCTGCACTTCGAGAGGCTCACGCTAAGGTTCCAAATGATCCTGGTTTTAAGAAGGATTGGACAAAACAATTTCGCGATATTCCTGTTTTTTTGACTGGTGAAAAAGCAGCACTATTAACCGTGAAACATAAAAATGTCTCGGCATCAACACTGGCGTATTTGAAAAAGACAGTTGCGCCTACAGCAAAGTAGAAAAAAGTAAAGGAAAACCGATTTATTCTGGCGATCCCTCCACTGGGGTCGCTGGATAAACGCCAGTTGTTTTTTCATCCATGTGCGATGATTTATAAAAAGATAGACTATGTTTGAAGCATTTCTTACTGGATTATTTCTTGTGTTCGAGTGGCCAGCTATTGGGTTTTTAATGCTTGGCGTCTTTATTGGGATGTGGTTGGGAGCAGTGCCAGGACTTGGCGGAATTATAGGCTTGGTCCTCTTACTACCTTTTACCTACGGAATGGAGCCGATCCCGGCTTTCGCTCTTCTTTTGGGTATGTTTGCGGTTACTACCACCAGTGACACTATTGCCTCCATTCTACTTGGGGTCCCGGGTACTGCTGCATCTCAGGCAACTATTCTGGATGGGTATCCGCTTGCACAGCAGGGAAAAGCTGCAAGGGCATTTGGCGCAGCCTTCACCGTATCTGCTTTTGGAGGGGTGTTTGGAGCGCTAATCTTAGCAGTTTCCCTACCCCTAATATTACCGGTCATATTGTCTTTTAGCTCTCCTGAGCTCTTTATGCTCGGTGTCCTAGGTCTTGCCATGGTAGGTTCGCTGAGTGGTGGATCCATTTTAAAGGGCCTGGCTGTAGCGTGTCTCGGAATTCTTATGTCCACCGTCGGATATGCCGAGACTGTAGCTATTCCGAGGTTTTATTTTGGTACAGATTATTTGATTGACAAGCTGCCTCTAATTCCAGTGGTGTTGGGCTTGTTTGCTATTCCTGAGATCATGGAATTGGCTATACGTAATACCTCTATTTCTCGAATTCCCAAAGAGCAAACCGATGAAGGAGGTATGCTAGAGGGAGTTAAGGATGCATTCAGGCACTGGTGGCTGGCAACACGTTGTGCAGCGATAGGTACGTATGTGGGCATGTTACCTGGTCTGGGTGCTGCAATCGTAGATTGGATAGCCTATGGACATGCTATCCAAAGTTCTAAAGATAAATCAAAATTCGGGCAAGGTGATATAAGGGGAGTAATTGCTCCAGAGGCTGCAAATAATGCTACAAAGGGTGGTTCGCTGGTACCAACGGTTGCTTTTGGAATTCCGGGTAGTTTAGGAACTGCGATTCTATTAGGTGCACTGCTAATCCAGGGTCTAAAACCAGGCCCCGACATGCTTACCACTGAACTTCACATTACCTTTAGTATGGTTTGGGCTATCGTCGTTGCTAATATCGCCGTCGCTATACTCTTAATGTTTTGGAGTAAACAAGTCGCCAAAATA
>PTLG01000182.1 GCA_002937995.1 Alphaproteobacteria bacterium MarineAlpha3_Bin7
CTGATCTTCTGCCACTGTCAAAAACTCCTCTATAGACAAGTCCTTAGACCCTACCTTTCCCCAAAAATCTAAATCCTTATTCCTCTTATAATAGTTATATAAAGAAATTACCCGATCGGTTGGGTTTCTTATAAAGGTTATTATTTGACGTTCCTTTGGGCACCTATCCAACTGCGCGTATGATAAATGACCTGTTAAAACTTTAAATTTTTCTATTTGCTGATTATCGAGGGAATTGAACCTATCCCAACCACTTGAGCCACGAATGTCTAGTATGTCTTCAAGCGGATATTGAGCCGATAGTATCTGTAAGAATGATAGACCTGCTGTTTTAGGTATGTGCATAAATATTAACATCATCAAACATAGCACAAAGGGTTTAATTTTTCGCTATCATTTCCATGTATTATCTAAGCTAAAATTTACTAGACTTACATGACAATCAGGCATTGTAGATATGAATAAATTCCATATAAAATTAGGTAGTGAATTATAATAGATTTGTTCAATGAAACATGAAAACAAATGGGAAATATGGATTGACCGAGGTGGTACCTTCACTGATGTAATAGGAAGGGATGCCAAGGGAAATGTGCAAACCGTTAAGTTACTATCGGAAAACTCCAAACAATATCCAGATGCGGCTCTGGAGGGGATCCGCAGAATAGTTGGATCAGAGGAAGATGTTTCACTTTCCGTAGATAAAATCCATTCAGTAAAGATAGGCACTACACTCGCTACAAATAGGCTTTTGGAGAGAACTGGAGAGAAAGTTCTCCTAGTAACAACTCAAGGTTTTAAAGACGTATTACGAATTGGATATCAAAATCGACCCGACCTTTTTGCTATCGATATTATTATACCCAGTCAGCTTTACTCCGCTGTTGTAGAAATACCAGAGAGAATAAGCGCTAAAGGCAAGGTAATTTACAAATTGGACCAACATAAAGTCCTAACAAGTTTGAAACAATACTACAAACAAGGCTACAGGGTGGCGGCTATTGTTTTAATGCATGGCTATAAATATAAAAAACACGAAAAGATAGTTGCAAAGTTAGCACGGCAAACTGGTTTTTCTCAAATATCGGTCTCACATCAAACAGTAGAGCTAATGAAATTTATACCTAGAGGAAATACAACTGTAATGGATGCATACTTGTCACCTTTAATCGATGCATATTCCCAAACACTCAAGGATAAACTAGAGGAGACGCCTCTAAGTTTCATGCAATCAAACGGTGGCCTGATTCAGGCTAAATTATTTCAAGGGAAAAATAGTATATTGTCTGGACCTGCTGCTGGAGTGATAGCTGGCGTTAAGACTGCTTCAAGGGCCGGGTTTTCCGAGATCATAGGTTTTGATATGGGTGGAACCTCCACAGATGTTTTTCACTATTGTGGAAAATTTGAAAGATCCATTAATACTGAAATTTCTGGTATACATCTGCAAACACCCGTAATGAAAATAAATAGTGTCGCCGCTGGTGGTGGGTCAAAATTAATTTTTGATAATGGTCGTTTTAGAGTGGGACCAAGCTCGGCCGGTGCATTTCCAGGACCGGCCTGTTATGGCAATGGTGGCCCCCTTACACTTACTGATGCAAACTTATTACTCGGTAGAATTCAAGCAAAGTATTTTCCACAGGTATTTGGGAGGTCCGGCAAAGAACGTTTGAATATGCGGATTACAAAGAATGAGTTCAAAAAACTTAAAAACAATATAAAAACCAAAACAAATTATTCATATTCAGCCAAAGAAATTGCTGAGGGATTTCTTGAAGTGGCGGTACAAAATATGGCAAATGCCGTAAAAAAAATTACCGTTGAAAGAGGTTATGATGTTTCATCATATGTAATTTCCTGTTTTGGAGGGGCCGCCGGCCAACATGCTTGTAGAGTAGCCGATATTTTAGGAATCAAAAAAATTCACATACATCCACTTTCTGGTTTACTTTCTGCTTACGGAATGGGTTTAGCAAAAACTAGTATTCAAAAAGAAAAAACAATTGAGCAACCATTAAGTAAGAAAATAATTGCTGCTGTTGTAGAGCAAGTAGGATTAATCCGTTCGGAAGCAGTAGCTTTACTAATTAAGCAAGGTACTTTGATCGATAAAATAGATTATCAATGTATAAGTTCAGTAAAATATTCGGGTACAGATACCACTATCGAAGTTCCACTTTCATCCCTGAATAAAATGAAAAAACAATTCCATGAATTGCACGAACGGCAATTTGGTTTTAAGGAAATTGGAAGGGATTTAATACTGGAGTCCATATCGGTAGAGGTTTTCTTAACCCCAGACGATGTACCTGAAGCCAACATTGCAATAGCAAAAAGTAGAGATAAACCAAGGCCCATTGAAAAGGTCGAAGTTTATAAGGGTGGAAAAAACACACTAGTACCAATTTACGATAGAGGTGCCCTTCATAAGGGTCAAAATATTAAGGGTCCTGCAATAATTATAGACCCAAACTCTACTATAATTGTCGAATATGGGTGGATTGCTGATATTAACATCAAAGGACATTTAACTCTTAGCTCCCTAAAACACAGTAACCCTAAAATAATATCTAATAATAAAGTAGACCCGATAAGGTTAGAAATTTTTAATAACCTATTTATGTCAGTAGCCGAACAAATGGGGGTTGTATTAGCTAACACGGCCACATCGGTTAACATTAAGGAAAGGCTGGACTTTTCTTGCGCGCTATTTGATCCGCTTGGACGCCTAATCGCAAACGCCCCTCATCTACCCATTCACCTCGGTTCCATGGGAGAGAGCATACAAACAGTTATAAGAGAAAGAGGAAAAAAAATTAAACCGGGTGAGTCATATGCATTAAACGCCCCATACAATGGAGGCACTCATTTACCTGATATCACCGTCATCACACCAGTGTTTGACGATAAAAAAAAGAATGTTCTTTTTTATGTCGCTTCAAGAGGACATCACGCCGATATTGGGGGCACCACCCCGAGCTCAATTCCCCCATTTAGTAAATATATCGAGGAGGAGGGTGTTTTAATTGATAATTTTCTTCTTACTAGAAATGGAAAGTTAAGAGAAACACAGCTCCGGAAATTACTGACTAGTAGTAAATACCCTGCGCGAAACCCTGAGCAAAATATCGAAGATTTTAGAGCTCAAATCGCAGCTAACAATAAGGGCGCAGAAGAGTTATTACGTATAATAAATAAATACGGTATCAAAATAGTTCATGCTTATATGAATTTTGTCAGAATTAATGCTAAGGAATGTGTAGAAGCAGTAATAAGTAAATTAAAGTCAGGAAGGCATACACTTAAGTTAGATCATGGTGGAAAAATAACCGTATCTATTGCTGTTAAAAAGAAAAGTCGCCGTGTAAAAGTTGATTTTACTGGGACAAGTGGCCCACTTAGTTCGAATTTTAATGCGCCAACTTCTATAACGAAGGCATGTGTATTATACGTATTTCGTTGTTTGGTTAATGATAGCATCCCATTAAATGATGGCTGTTTAGAGCCTATAGATATAATTATACCGAAAAAGTGTTTTTTGAACCCAGAATATCCCTCGGCAGTTGTGGCAGGAAATGTTGAGACAGCACAAGCCATAACATCTGCGCTCTTTGGAGCTCTTAATAAGCTGGCGGCTGGCCAAACCACTATGAATAATTTTACTTTTGGAAACAAAAAATACCAATATTATGAGACAATATGTGGCGGTGCCGGGGCAACCAACAACATGGACGGTGCTTCTGCAATACATACCCATATGACAAACACTCGCCTAACAGACCCTGAGGTGTTGGAATGCAGGTTTCCCGTTTTATTGGAAAATTTCAGTATTCGTAAGAATTCTGGTGGTAAGGGTAAAAAAAGGGGTGGGGACGGTGTTGTTCGTCGTATAAAATTTTTAGAAAAACTAAACGCAGCTATTGTCTCTAGTTTTAGGATTGAAGAGCCATTTGGATTAGATTGCGGAAAACCGGGAAAAGCTGGTATTAATTACGTTTTAAGGTCAGAAAAAAGTAGCCCGAGGGAAAAGTTGGGAGGATCCGACCAAACGCTTATGAGGCCTGGTGATGTATTTGTAATTGAAACTCCCGGAGGTGGGGGAGTTGGGAAAGAAGAATTTGATTGATTAAATTAATTCTGGAGGGGGCGGTGCCTCCATTCGTTCTATAACTGGTCCACTTCGGGGAATTGCTATAAGAAGTACACAAATAAAAATTGCAGAAATGATTAAGAGGCCAGCTTCATAACCTAAAAGACTAACCAAAGAACCCAGAAAAAATGCTCCCGTAGGTACTCCGCCTCTCATTATAATCCCCCACAAGCTTATAACCCGCCCTCTCATCTCATCATGTACACAACTCTGAAGTAATACCTGCCCAGAAATACCTGCAGTAGTGACGGCAAAACCCATAAGAGCAACGCAAGTTAAAGCTAACGTAAAGCTCCAGCAAAAAACTAAAAAGATCTGTAAAATCACGTCAATTATAAGAAAAGTATACATTAGCCTCACCACACCTTTTGTACTTTTCATATTTGCTACAAATAAGCAGCCTATAATCGCGCCTAGTCCCGTAGCACTAGTTAACAAGGCTAATCCATCGGCACCCCTGGAAAAAACTCCATCAGCTATACCTGGAAAAATTTCTCTAAATGGCCTAAGACAAAACGAAGTCGACAACATTAGGAATATGAAAAGTAAAAGCC
>PTLG01000183.1 GCA_002937995.1 Alphaproteobacteria bacterium MarineAlpha3_Bin7
ATTATAAATAATATGTCTGGAAGCGCTCCCATATCCTTTATACCACCAAGTGCTCTCTCCAATTTATCTCGTTCTCTTGTAAGTCTTAAAAGTTCCTTCTTAGTGAGACCAACATTTGTTTCTTCTAAACTCTCATGCAGGCCCTTAAGACGGGATATGGAATTGGAAATAGTTTTCCAATTGGTCATCATGCCACCCAGCCATCTATGATTTACATAGTATTGACCGCAGCTTTTAGCAGATTCCTCTATTGGCTTACTAGCTTGACGCTTAGTACCCACAAATAGCACTCTCCCTCCAGCCGCTACAACATCATTCACAACTTTCATTGCTTGGTAAAGCAATGGAACAGTTTGTTGAAGATCAATTATATGAATGCCTTGGCGCACACCAAAAAGATAAGATTCCATCTCAGGATTCCACCTACGGGTAACGTGACCGAAGTGCACTCCTGCTTCCAAAAGCTCTCGCATTGTAAATGTAGGTAAATTCATTCACTCGTTCCTTTTCCGGTTAAACCTCCGTATGCTAAATATTTCCTTGGAAACACCGGAACGAACCAAGATTGTGGCCCGCACGCACACGTGTGGTCTTTTTGTTAAAAAATATTATCAATCTGCATGTACTAAAACTAGAGCCTAAAGGCAATAACTTATTTTAATACCTAATTTAATTTTCCACACTTATTATTCCTGGTAGAGCCTCAATTGCAGCTCCAAAACCAGGCTTAACTTTATACTTCCCAGGTAAAGACATTTCAATCCTAGTGCCCTCATCCAAAAGAGATGCCAACACGATCTCTGCAGACCCGGGGCCTAGCTCCGATAAAGCCCCGCATAAGTCGCAAATACTTGATTCTTGTTCTACTAATATAGTTACTTTACTGGCCCTATTTTCCAATAACTTGGTTAGATCCTCGACAGATTGTATGGTCATGCGAAAAGTTTGCCCCTCCATTACGACCACCGCATTTATTACAATAGCAGAACCGGGCATAAAATTATCCTTATGGGCAGAAAGTAAGTCATTGAAAACCGTCGCCTCGAATACTCCCGTATTATCTGAAAGTCTGATAAAGGCGTACTTGTTTCCCCGTTGTGAGGTACGTTCGGCAACTGCAGTTACGATTCCTGCTATTTTAATATTACCAACAACCTTATTCGCTCGAATTTCTGAGATCGACTTTACACCTAATTCGTCTAATGCAGCTACGTATTCATCCAATGGATGAGCTGATAAGTAAAAACCTATTGCAGAAAATTCCTCCTTCAACCGGTCTAAATTATTCCAGTCGGCTATCTCGGATAAATTTAAACCTCTAGAGCTATCTAAGTCATCTAAAAACAAGCCAATCTGCTCAGAGTTATGATTATCTTTGAAAGTAGAGGCATGTTTTAGAATGGTCTCTATATTTTCATATAGCTGCCTACGATTAGTACTAAGACAATCCAAAGCACCAGCTCTTATCAAATTTTCTAACATACGTTTGTTCAGTATTTTCGGGTCCAACACTTTTACAAACTCTTCAATGGTAGTAAGTTTGCCGGAAAAAACACGTTGTTTAACTAATCCCTCTATCGCACCCATCCCAACGTTCTTTATAGCTGCTAAAGCATACCTTACAGATAGTGAAGTATTTGAATTGACCACCGTTTCCTCAACAGAAAAAGCTGAAGAAGAATAGTTTATATCTGGTGGCAAAAGAGCTATTCCTAATCTATCTAATTCTTGTTTAAATTCACCAAGTTTATCTGTATTGTTAATATCAAGAGTCATTGATGCGGCCATAAATTGGGTAGGATAATGAGCCTTTAAGAAAGCAGTCTGATAGGCTACCAAAGCATAAGCAGCCGCATGAGATTTATTAAATCCATAACCTGCAAACCTTGAAACTAAGTCAAAGATCTCTGTGGCTTTACCCTGTGCTACCCCTCTTTCTGTTGCTCCAGCAACAAAAACCTCTCTTTGGTCATCCATCTCAGATTGTATCTTTTTCCCCATTGCTCGTCTGAGTAAATCCGCACCTCCTAGCGTATAGCCGGCTAATTCTTGGGCTATTTGCATTACCTGCTCTTGATAGATAATAATCCCATATGTTTCCTTCAATATATCCTTCAGTTGATCATGAAGATAATCAGGTGGCTCCTCCCCATGCTTTCTCTTAATATAACTCGGAATATTTTCCATGGGTCCTGGTCTGAATAACGCAACGGCAGCAATTATATCTTCAAAGCTATCAGGCTGCATTTTTCCAAGCACATCCCTCATTCCAGCGCTTTCTAATTGAAACAAACCGGTCGTTTCCCCACTGCCTAGTAATGAAAATGTTAACTCATCATCCAGTGGAATACTCGATAAATCTAAATCAACACCCTTATCTCTCAATAAATCGATAGTCGCAGATAAGACCGTAAGAGTTTTTAGCCCCAAGAAATCAAATTTTACCAAACCAGAGGCCTCTGCCCATTTCATGGCAAATTGAGTAACTGGGATATTCGAATCGGGGTCTCGATATAAAGGTATTATATCGGTCAGCGGCCTATCACCTATAACCACTCCAGCCGCATGAGTCGAGGCGTGCCTGTAAAGCCCTTCTAAATCTCTAGAAATATTTATTAACCGCTCAACTTCTGCATTTTCTGTGATTTGCTTTTTTAACTCAATCTCAGAAGCTATTGCCTCATCTAACGAAACTGGATTTGCAGGATTGTTGGGGATAAGTTTACAAATACCATCCACTTGAGTATAGGGCATTTGCAGCACTCTACCAACATCTCTGAGGGCTGCCCTTGGCTGCAAAGTACCAAATGTTATTATTTGAGCCACTCTATCTTTACCATATTTTGACTGCACATACTCAATAACCTCATCTCTGCGCTCTTGACAAAAATCAATATCAAAATCAGGCATAGAAACCCTCTCGGGATTCAAAAATCTTTCAAATAAAAGTCCAAACCTAATTGGGTCTAAATCTGTTATTGTTAAAGCCCAAGCAACTAGAGAACCGGCACCAGATCCTCGACCAGGTCCAACAGGTATTCCGTTACTCTTAGCCCATTGAATGAAATCAGCAACAATAAGAAAATAACCCGAAAATTGCATCTTGCTAATTATAGAAATCTCATATTCTAATCGATCAAAATAGGTCTTCTTTTTATCTTCATTGCTATTTGTTAACTCTTTTTCATTAAGAACCATATCGTCTAGCCGTTTCATCAAACCACTGGTTGCTAATTCCTTCAGTTCAGCGGTATCAGTCACATCATGACTACGAACTGGGGCTGCGGGCAATAGAGGCTCTCTAGTCTCCGCCATTAAACTGCAACGTTTTGCTATCAATAAAGTATTGTTTATGGCCTCTGGTATATCCGAGAATAGCTTTACCATTTCTTCTGGTGTTTTAAAATAATGGTCTGGCGTCATTCTACGCCTTTCCTCAGGTTGATCTAAATAAGCCCCCTCAGAAATACAAATTAAAGCGTCGTGAGACTCAAACATATCCTTCGACATAAAAAAACAATCATTAGTAGCTACTAGTGGAATATGGTGTTTATATCCAAACTCTATCAACTTTTCTTCTACAGCCCTCTCCTGCTGCAATCCATGCCTTTGCAATTCAATGTATAGTCGATCCTCAAATATCTTAGAGAGACTAACCAGTAATTCTTCGGCTTTCTCTTCCTTATTTTTATATATGAGTCTGGAAAGACTGCCATTTACACCACCCGTTAATAAAATTAATCCCTCATTAAATTCAGATAGTGAAGATAGCGTTACTCGCCGACCTCTCTCATCAGTTATTTCTCCATCTTCCATATCGCTCTCAATATGGTATTTGCTAACAAGGCGTAATAAATTAGCGTAACCTGTGCTATTTTTAGCAAATAAAACAATTTCGCTAAATTGCTCAAAAGCTGAAAACTCACTGTCGTCAAAATCTAATTGGCAACCAATAATAGGCTGGACACCGTTTTGGGAGCATTTTTGAGAAAACTCAAGAGCCCCAAATAAATTATTTGTATCAGTCATAGCCACAGCTGGCATGTTCAGACTTTTACATGTAGGTACAAGAGAATCTAAGGTTACTGCACCTTCGAGAAGGGAATATGCTGTATGAACGCGTAAATGAACAAATTTATGATTTGCAGACATCTTAAAAATACAGTTTCAGATTCCTCTAACATTGTCATCATATTTTACTATACGTTTTAGTCTTTTTGTCTAAACTGATAACAAACTGCCATTCTCGATTAAAAATATTCTATCTAGTTTTTTTGCCAACTCAAGATTATGAGTTGCAATTATGGCTGCAACGCCCGCCTTTCTAGACTGTTTTAGAAGCATAGAAAAAACAGCTTCCGCATTTTCAAAATCTAAGTTGCCAGTGGGTTCATCTGCCAAAATAATTTGCGGGTCATTAGCTAACGCCCTTCCAATGGCAACCCGTTGTTGCTCGCCACCCGACAATTGATAGGGCCTGTGATAAACTCTATCCCCTAAATTTAATGAGCTTAAAAGTGTAATTGCTCTTTCTCTGGCAATGCCTCGTTTCTTGCCTGCAATTAACTGCGGCAACATAATGTTTTCAACCGCACTAAATTCGCTCAGGAGGTAATGGTATTGATAAATAAACCCTAATTTTTGATTACGAATCCGGGTAAGCTTCTTATCACTAAGACTACTCACATTTTTG
>PTLG01000184.1 GCA_002937995.1 Alphaproteobacteria bacterium MarineAlpha3_Bin7
CTATGTTAATTAAACTTTCCATCGTGCAAAAGGCCACTTAGTTAGATAAGATGTTTTCAGTTAATCTATATTTATAGCCAAACTAGTCAGCTTACTAGGCATATTTGTGACTAAATAAAATTTTATCTACCATCAAAGTTGCGGCTAGAATCGATTCGCAATAATCCGCTCGAATGCACAAGTAAGTCTGTTTTGGACATTATTTTTCTATTTATTGGGTGGTTTTATTAAAAAAGATAAGTTTCAGGTTTTATATAGACTGGCATTTTTAGATATTAAACTAGGCCTATAAAAAATTCCTAACTTACGATAAAATATAAATAATTTTTGGAAAATCTTAATAAATTAGGTGTTATAACTCAACCTCGCCTAGAGGTTATATTTTTTCTAAGTAAAGACTGGAATATTATTTAGCCCATTTCTGTGACAACAAAGGTTAAAAAGTATAACCTCTCAAATATAATTTCTTACCCAGGAGATTTACTATGTTTTTTGACCAGATTAACGAAATTGATGGTAATTTGAAGGATCTAAGGGGCCACCTAAAGGATATTGGTTCAGCAGTTGATATTCATATTGATCATTTGGATGATATAGCCGCTCATGTAATTGCGTTGGAGGCAATAGTTGCACAAATTTTGAAAAAGGTTGACATTGATCCTGACGGAGCGCGAGATTGGATTAAGGAAAACACCTCTGCTTCGTCCGAAAATGAAGAGGGGAGCCAAAAGGCAAATGCTGTTTTGGCCGATCTCTTAAAGTAATATCTGAAAAATTAAGGGGTGGTGGTGCTAAATAGGTATCATCCCCTCAATTTTTCCCTAGCTTCATCCTCTAGTTTTCTGGTAGCTGCTTCTATAATTGACTTCAGTTCAGAAACAAACTCAGTTTTTTTTAGTCCCTTTTCCATTGGTTTTAAAAATTCAATAATTATTTTACCAGCGCTTTTTCTGAATTCTCTCCGTCCCCAATACATTCCTGAATTTAATGCTACGGGTATAATAGGAACTTTTGTTTGACCATATAGGGCTGCAACACCAGGATGGTAAACCTCGGATTTGCCAGGTTGAGTGCGCGTGCCTTCGGGGAATATGACAACTGATCTCCCTTCCTGGAGCACGTTTTTTGTATCCTTGATCATTTGCCTCATTGTAGCCAGCCCCCCTTTCCGATCAACTACAATGTGGCCAGCTTTTGTCATATAGCTTTTCCAAAAGGGAATCTTATTTAGCTCCTCCTTCATTATGTAGCTATTATTTTTGTCAAGCCAAAGAAAGAACATAGTATCCCAAGTAGACTGATGTTTTACCGCAAAAATTACGGGTCCTGAGGGTAAATTATTTAACCCCCTCTGTTCGAAATCTAGTCTTAGTATGACTCTCATTAGTGGAAAAATTAATCTTGGCCAAAAAGCTATAGCTCTCCTAAAAATTAATCTAGGGAAAGGTAATATTATCCATAAGGTAGCTATTAGTAATATTGTCCACCCTATAAATATAACATTAAATAAGATAGATCTAATCCAATACATTTAACTTGTTACCCCACCACTTAGAAAATTAATAGTGTTATTCCCTAATTGTTTGATCCTAATTGAGAGTGTTTTTAGGTATTCCAAAATTATTAATCTAGATGTTCCTTTCCAGAGCCACCAATTTTTGCCTTTAAAGCTATCTGGAAAAACAGGTTGGGGGATTATGTTAATTCCAGGCATATGGTAGCTAAAAAGCCTAATGCTTCGAGGCATATGGTAATTTGAGGTTACTAGTCTAATAGAGGTATAGGATTCTTTTTTTATCCACTCCCTTGTCTCGATTGCATTCCCCTCTGTACTTTCTGCCGCATGTCCCAGTTCGACACAACAGTATAGTTTAGTAGAGTTTTGCTCAAATATCTGAAGAAGTCTCCTGACGTCGACTCCTTTGTATACCCCAGAAATAAAAAGCTTCTTTGCCCGTGATTCTGACAGAAGTTTTAATCCTGTCTCTAAACGCTTGGTTCCACCTGTTAAAACGACAAGTGCATCAGTCATTTCTTTATTAGTGGTTGGGGCTAAAGGTATATTTTTTACAAAAGCTAAAAAATCAAAAGCGATTATGGTTACAAAAATAATAATAAAAAGGATAACATATAGAATTTTACTGATAAACCTTCTAGGTCTTTTTTTAAACCTTCTCATACCTATGCCATGCTTGACAAGGTTCTCAACACTGTTGAGTAGGCTGTAAACATAGCTATAAGGATCACAGTGGGCAAAATTAAAATAACCCCTATCCAACCACTACCATCCAAAGCTAGCTGGGGCAGAACGCCGGCTTCTGAGACTTTAATAATGGCCTCCAGGCCTATTAACATTGGTATAGCTACTACTAATCCACCAATACCCCCTCGAATACCAAGCCAAGCAGCCCTTATTGAAAATTGGTTGGCTATATATTGATCGGTAGCTCCAATAAGATGGAGTATGGAAATAGTATCTTTTTGCAGTCCCATACTTGTTCGCGTTGCAAAAATTATCGTAACTATCGCGGACAAAACAATCAATAAAACCACAAAGCTCGCCAAGACTTCCAATGCATCAAGTGTCCTATAAAAATTGTTAAGCCACTCTCGGTGGTCATCCAGTGTTATATTAGGAATTAGTTTTGAAAGTTTGTTAGTCAGGATTTGTACGTCTATTGAGGCATTTCTATCAATCTCTGCATCTATTACTATTGGAATGGGTAGGTTTTGGGTGTTTGCATATTTACCTAGCCAAGGTTCTAACAAACTTGATACATCTTCAGGTATCACCAAATTAGCCCTTTTTATTCCCTTATAACTTGCTAAAACATCCAGAGCCAGTTTCTTATTTTTTTCATTAATAGTGGAAATCTCATTTATTGGTATTTGTACAGTAATAGAATTGGAAAAACTTGAGCTTAGACGGGCTGTAGTAGAGTTTACCATAAAAATAGCCGAGACGGCTAAAGTAGCCAAAAAAACCATGCAGGCAATCAACCAGGGGAGATAGCGGTTGGTATCGTCATTATCAAAGGACTTGTTAAAGGTTTGAATGTTTTTAAGTTTCATAACAAATACTTCCAAAAATATTTCGTTTTTGGTTAAATATAAAAAATATCAAATTTTAACTACCACTGAATTGTAACTTGCCATCGGATAACGTCATAGAAAAAAAATTAGATTCCTTTACTAGCGAAGCATTGTGAGTAGCGACTACAACTGTTGTACCCATTTTATTTAACTCCTCAAAAAGGTGCATAATTCTCTCTGCAATTTCATCATCTACGTTGCCAGTAGGTTCATCGGCTAGTAGTATTTTTGGTTTGGCTACCACAGCTCTTGCTATTGCTACCCGCTGCTGCTGTCCACCTGATAATGTTGGAGGTTTTGACAGCATGTAATCCTTGAGGCCTACCCATTCAAGCAATTCTTCAACGTTTTTTTTTATCAAGCTTTCTTTGAGCTTTGTTATTCTGAGGGGAAGGGCTACATTATCAAAAGCGCTAATATGTGGTATTAATCTAAACTCTTGATAAACGACACCAATATTTCTTCTCAAACTTGGAGCTCTTTTTCTATTTATTGTTGAGATTTCCTCTCCAAATATATGTATCAATCCTCGAGTAGGTTTTAGCGCTAGATACATTAATTTTAGCAAAGAAGACTTTCCTGCACCAGAGGGGCCCATCAAGAAATGGAAAGATCCCTCTTGAAGCCCAAAGGAAATATCCTGTAGTATTTCAGGCCCAAGTCCGTACCTCAAACCTACATCTTCAAATCGTAAAATATCAGTCATTCGTTTGGTCAGTAATTTTTCTATAATACTCGGCTATTCATTTAAAAAAAAACATTTAATTTTGCATGTTATGGTAGCTTTTTTGTTGATGTTATGGGTTTGTAAAACTACGCTATAAATAATTATCTCAAATTAAGAGATTTTGGATTACTATAGTAATAGGGATACTTGCGAATAAAACTAGATTTACCTATAACTACTATATAAAGCAAATAATTGGAATCACATGTATGTAGTTTGCTCAAATTGCCAGACGTCTTACATCTTAGATGGTGCCCAAATTGGTGCTAAAGGTAAGGCGATGCGCTGTTCTAACTGTGGGACAGCATGGCGTCAGTTTCCTCCTCCAGTAGAACCAGAAATACCAGAGGTTGAGGCAGAATTGGAATCTACTGAAAATCTAGGACAGGCTGGAATAGGTACACCAGGAACATCCCAACCTTTTTCTCCGGTTGGGCAGTCAGGGGAAGCTGTAGCTTTTCCGCCACCGTATCCATATCCACCGCCGTATTTTATGCCACCACAAGCAGTAGATGGAGATCCACAGAACCTTGCTCCACAACCTTACCCTTACCCTTATCCTTATCCTTATCCACCAGTGCCCCCAGTTGATAATGGAGAAGGTGCGGTTGTCCCTCAGCCAGGAGAAGCAAGTCCTAAACCGCAAGAAGAGCTCGTAGCTGAATCACCCACGCCAACGGAGGAAAATGTTCCAAGAGAGGAAGAGGGTGATGCGGGGGCCGAAGGAAACCAGAATGAGGATGAAATAATACCTTCTGATGAAGAGTTGACCCAGGCGCTTGGAGATGGCACTGACTTAGGGGCTATAGAT
>PTLG01000185.1 GCA_002937995.1 Alphaproteobacteria bacterium MarineAlpha3_Bin7
ATTATTGTAACTAATATAATTCCTAGGGCCCCCAATATTTGGATGATTCCACCTAGTATTATTAACGAGTGCAGGCTGAAGCTTTTAGAGAGGTAATTAGAGGTTTGTGCTCCTAATAGAATTAATAGCGCTACAAAACCAAAGTAGTAGCTATATTCTTGAGGGCTTAAACCCATTACGGATTTTGCGACTCCTGGGGAGGCGCTAAGATATGCTACAATGGCACATATGGAAAATCCGCCCGAAAAAAGGCATGTTTTAAAATTTCTACTTTTTAAGGTAAGACTTATTTTAGACTTTATTTGACTAAAATTTATTGCCTTTGGGTCTTTCTTTCGAATTGTTTCTCGTAAGCCCCAGAGAACAAAAAAGAATGAAATTATTCCGTATAAAGCCATAAAATAAAATACTCCTCTCCACCCAATTTTAGATTCGATAAAGCTTCCCAGTATTGGTGTTACAATACTGGCCGCAATACTTATAAAATAAATGGTAGAAATAAGACGTGCTAATTGCTTTCCCTCAAACAAGTCTCTGGCAGCTGCATTTGCAATTATCCTGCCGGATGCCATAAGAAGCCCTTGTATAAATCGCAAAATAAAAACCAAAATAAATGAGGCTGATAGCGATAGGATAAGTACAGTTAAAATATATAAAAAAAGACTTGATAAAATTACTGTTTTACGACCTAACCGGTCAGAAATGGGGCCATATAAAATTTGTCCGAAGGCACTCCCAGCAAAAATTGCGGTCATTGTAAATTCTATATGGCTAATAGTTACTGTTAAACCACTTGCCATAGCTGGAAGTATGGGAAGCAAAATATCAATGGAAATAGGTCCCATCATGGCGAGAAGACCTAAAATAAAACAAATTAGGAGGTAAGAAGAGCTCTCAGTTTGCGATTTCTTTACTGCCATTTGGGGTTGCACGATTTGTTAGTTAGAATGGTGAAAAGGTAAATAGCACAGGCTATCCTATGCTTTGTTTTATTTTAATTAAGCTTTCGATATAATTTAGTGGAAAATTCCAATATGTCGCACCATTAATCATTTGGCTTAAATAGGCTTTACTGGGTGGTGGAGGTGATTTTTCGAGTAAACCCATATATATAAATGCAGTTACCTCTCTCCCAGTCGGTTTTATAATTTTTACCATTGTAACTGATCTAGTATATCTATTGCCCCGTTTTCGGCCTTTTTTAAATCCTTCAGCAGCATCCAGCACCTCCCAGTCTCTAGTGCTATTTATACGGTACAAAGCTCCAATTACTGAATCAAACTGGCTTGGGACAACATTTGCTACTCCACATCTTCTTTGGGTAGACCTCAAAGTAAAGTCAAGTCGGTAATCTGGCAATACTGCTATAGCTTGAAAGCGAGATGAAGGGCACCGCTTCCTTATTTGAAGTGGATCCATATTTGAGCCATAGGCGAAGTATAACAAAGTATTTTAGCCCCACACTTTTTCTGCGACTTCAACAACCATGGCCAATTTAGCTTTTTGGTCCTCTAAACTGATGGGATTGCCAGCAACTGTGCTTGCAAAGCCACATTGTGGACTCAGGGCTAATTGTTCTATATCAATAAATTTAGTAGCCTCTTCAATTTTTTGGATAATATCCTGTTGAGTCTGAGTTTCTGGTGTTTTGCTTGATACTAAACCCAGAACAATTATTTTGCCTTTAGGTACATAGGATAAGGGGCTAAAATCCCCCGAGCGAGGAGTGTCATATTCAAGAAAATAAGCGTCAGCAGTTAATTCGTTAAAGAAGGTCTCTGCAAATTCCTCATACCCACCAGTTGACAAAAATTTACCTTTATAATTCCCCCTACACATATGTATCGCTATCGTTACATCACTTGAGCGTCCCCTAATGCATTCATTAAAAAGAGAGATATAGGAAGACATCAAGCTGCTTGGCTTAATCCCGTCTTCAGAAACCTTTTGTTGTATATTGGGGTCACTTAACATTGGTATAGGTACATCATCTAATTGAATGTATTTACAACCCGCAGCTTCTAAATCTCTAATTTCTTCTCTATAAACTTTCGACAAGTCAGAAAAATATTCTTCTCTGGTAGCATAAATATCGCTGGGCATTGTTTCATCTAGTCGAAACATGTGCATGGTAGGTGGAGATACAATAGTTATTTTTGCTGTTTGCTGGGTATTTTTATTCAAAAAAGAAAACTCGTCCCCCGCAATAGAAGAAACGCGTGACAGTTTGCCTTTCACAATAGGGGCCGTAAAAGGATTTTTGTCACCCTTTTGATCTTGAAAAGTAAATCTAGAATGTCCAACATCTAAACCTTCAACACGTTCAACAAATGAGGACCAGTAGGAGGCTCTTCTAAATTCGCCATCTGTAATTGATTGGAGACCTAATTCCTCTTGAAGTCTGATAGCTTCTTTTATTGACTCATCCTGAATTCGAATAAATTCATCATTATCTATTTTACCAGAATGGAATTCTTTAAACGCTTCTTTAATTTTTTTTGGCCTAAGCAGGCTACCAACGTGATCAGCTCGAAAAGGCGGCTTTTTTTTCTTAGTCATAAATCAAGCCTTTACCTGTTAATTATTTAGTTACTATGATTAATCTGAGAAGTATATACAATAAAATTCAGTTTAATCTAAAACTAAGAGTTTTTTTTGGAGATATAAGTATGGCTGATAGCAGAGGGGAAAAAACCCGAATTGCCTGGCTTGAGAAGTTGCAACAATACAAACATGATCCAAGTGAGCCTTCTGATGAACAAATTTGGTCTCCTCGTTTAGAGACAATTAGTCGGGATGAAGTTATTTCGATTGAGAATGATAAACTGAAAACTGTGACCCCATTCCTGTATGAAAATAGCGAGTTTTATCGTAAACGATTTGATAAATTAAACTTACTACCCACAGATATACAAAAAGTTGAGGATCTCATTAAGTGGCCTGTTATCGATAAAAAGGAAATGATGAAGGACGTGGAAGCTAAACTACCTTATGGGACTTATTCAACAATGGATGAAGACCTATGGAACGACCGAGGGTGGATGCTTTTTTCTTCTTCTGGTTCAAGCGGGGTGCCAAGAGTTTTTAGGTATTCACATGTAGATAGAGATCTATGGGAATGGGCGAACGCTCGGGCGATCTATTCATTTGGGGTCCGACCTAGTGACACTGTATTTATTGCGTCTGGCTATGGTCCACATGTTTTTGCTTGGGGGGTGCAATTTGCATTACAACGGATGAAGGTTGCTTCTATACCGGGTGGCGGAATGACCTCGGAGATGCGAGTAAATATTATTGAACGCTTCAAGCCGACAGTATTGTGCTGTACAATCTCGTATGCGTTGCATTTAGGCAGAGTTATGCAAGAGCGCGGACTCGATCCCGCTAAAAGTTCAATTCGTATGCTATTTGTTGGGGGGGAGCCAGGTACTGGTATTATTAATACCAGGAACAGGCTAAAAAATCTTTGGGGCGCTGATATTAAGGAATTTTATGGTTGCACTGAGGTATCGCCGCACGCAGGTGGATATTCATGTTCCCACGCAGAGGTATCTGAGGAGGTCGTCGCCACACACTTAATGGAAGACATTCAAATTTGGGAGCTTGTAGATCCTGACTCATTGGAGCCGGTGGGAGAGGGCAAACAAGGGTTAACAGTATGTACGAGTTTGAACTCTGAGAGTTCCCCGCAGTTGAGGTTTAATGTGGGCGATTATACAACTTTTTCAACTAAGCCGTGCGATTGTGGAAGAACACATGTGCGTGCTATGGGCTCATTTGCTGGACGTGCTGATGACCTAATAAATCTTAGAGGCATCAAAATGTATCCTACACAACTAGAGCAAGCTATCCGGACGATCCCAGACATTGGTGATGAATATGAAGTGGTTATTGATACGGACAAGGCGGGTATGGATACTATGACGGTTAGAGTGGAGCATAGGGATAAGGTGGCAGAAAAAGTTATTAATGAGGTTAAAACTCACTGCGAGGTTACAGTTGGTGTTGAAGTTTTGGAGCCTGGCACTTTGCCTAAGACAGAGTTTAAGGCTAAACGTATTATAGATAAGAGAAATTAAGTTCGAGAGAAAAAAGAATCTCATACGAGAATCTATAATTTTGTATATTCTCGCACGGATACAACTTTTTAAGAAGAGTAATACATCTGAAATTCAATTGGATGAGTAGTATGTTCTAAAGCGTGCACCTCCTCCATTTTTAAGTCAATGTAACCGTCAATTAAATCATCCGAGAATACGTTCCCAGCCTTCAAAAAATCTCTATCACTATCAAGCGCAGCCAGTGCTTCCCGCAGCGAACCACAAACAGTTGGAACATCTGCTACTTCTTCTTCCGATAGCTCGTATAGATCCATATCCATCGGTGCCCCTGGGTCTAATTTATTCATAATTCCATCGATACCGGCCATGAGCATAGATGAAAACGCTAGGTAGGAATTAGCAGTCGCATCTGGGAACCTGACCTCAACCCGCTTTCCATTTTTACTTGGGGAAAATGGTATGCGACAAGAGGCGGACCTATTT